>JACPNO010000081.1 GCA_016185465.1 Candidatus Solibacter usitatus | reverse complement strand
GGCGATCAGGCTAGCGCCAAACTTATTTCCCAGTTATCCGAGGATGAGATTCAGCGGGTCAGTCGCGAGGTAGCCGGGCTGCGGTCGCTCAGCGCCGACAAACTGGAAAGCGTGCTGGAAGAATTCAGCCACCTGACGCTCGCTGGGGACTATGTGGTCAGCGGCGGCTTTGAGTACGCGCGTAAAATGCTGGTTACCGCTTTTGGCCAAGACGGCGGCCAGCGCCTGCTGGACCGTCTGCCGCCCGAGCTAGGCGAGAAGCCATCCGCCTTCGGCGCGCTGCAAAAAGCCGAGCCGAAGCAACTGGCGCGCTTCCTGCAAGCCGAGCATCCCCAAACCATCGCGCTCATTCTCTCTCACCTCGACTCCTCGAAATCGGCCGCGCTGTTGACGTCGCTGCCGGAGGAAATGCGCTCCGATGTCGCCCTGCGCATGGCGGGCCTGGATCAGATTGCGCCTGAGATTGTGGCCAAGATCGGCAACGTAATAGCGGACAAACTCAAAGGACTGGGCGATGTCAGCCGTGAATCGCATGGCGGCGTCCGCGCCGTAGCCGAAATGTTCAACCGCCTGGACTCCAGTATGGGCGAAACGCTTCTGGCGGGCGTGGAGCAGCGTGATCCCAACACCGCGGCCAGCATCCGCAATCTGATGTTCGTCTTCGAAGATTGCCTCGGCCTCGATCAAAATGCCATCAAGGAAATTCTGGCGCGAGTGGACAAGAAGATTTTGACCGTCGCGCTTAAAGGCACCAGCGACACGCTCAAGAATCATTTCACGTCCTGCATGTCGCAGCGCGGCGCGGAGATGTTGAAAGAAGACATGGAAGCCGCCGGGCCAGTCCGCATCAAGGACGTGGAGGAGGCGCAGAAGCAGATCATTGCCAAAGTGAAAGAGCTGCAGACCGAAGGCGTAATCAGCACCAAGGGCGGCAGCGACGAATATGTCGTCTAGGGCACTCATCGAAAATCGCGCGGACCTGGTGCAGGCATTCGCCTGGAATGTGGTTGCTCCGGCCGAAGCGCACAATTTCATTGCGGCTGCGGATCGTTCCGCGCAGCCGCCCGCAAAACTCGATGCCGCCGTCGAGGAACGAATCTCCGCTGCTCGTCAATCCGGGTTCCACGATGGCGAAGCCGCGGGCCGGGCAAAGGCCCAAGCCGAGGTGCGCGCCGCCATCGACCGGCTGGCTCAGAGTATTGCTGATCTTGACGAATTCCGCGGTACTCTCTACCGGCAAGCGGAAGCGGAGGCCGTGCGCCTGTCCATCGCTATTGCGCGGCGCGTGCTGCGCCGGGAGCTGACGGTCGATCCGGCCGCGATCGATGGCCTGGTCAGAGCGGCTCTCGAACGTTTGCAATCGCAGGAAAGCTGCCGCGTGCGAGTGCATCCGGATCACGTGGCGGCCATGCGGGCGGCCCTCGAACGCGCCGGTATGAGCGCCAAAGTGGAAGTGGCTGCCGATGCGGCGCAAGAGCCGGGCGCGGCGATATTTGAAATGCCGGGCGGAAATCTCGACGCCTCGATGGATTCGCAATTGCGTGAAATCGAGCGAGGCCTGGTCGACAGGTTTCAACGCCCATGAGCGCCACTCAGAGCGCTATTGAAGCCATCAATCTCGATTCCTATTTGGCCCGGCTCGACAAGATCGATCCATTTGTCTGGTCGGGAAAAGTGGTGGAACTGGTGGGCCTGCTCATCGAATCGCGCGGGCCGGCCGCGGCCATTGGCGATTTCTGCGAAATACAAACTTCAGGCGGGCGCGTCATCCGCACCCAGGTAATCGGTTTCCGCAACGGCAATGTGCTCTCCATGGCGCTGGAGGAGATCGACGGCCTCAAGCTGGGCGATACCATCGTGGCGCGCGCCGAACAAGCCCGGATGGGCGTAGGCCCCGGGCTACTGGGACGCGTGCTGGACGGCTTTGGCCGGCCGATCGATTCGCTCGGCCCTCCCGAATTCACCGATTTCTACGACCTCTACAAACAGCCGCCCAACCCTCTCGAACGCGAGCACATCACCGAGCCGTTGGTCACTGGAATTCGCGCCATCGATGGCATGCTGCCGTGCGGCCGCGGACAAAGAATCGGCATTTTCGGCGGCAGCGGTGTGGGCAAGAGCACGCTGCTCGGCGCCATGTCGCGCCACAGTTCGGCTGACGTCAGCGTGATCGCACTCATTGGAGAACGTAATCGCGAAGTGCGCGCGTTTCTCGAACATGAGCTGGGGCCGGAGGGTGTGCGCAAGTCGGTCGTAGTGGTTGCGACCCTGACCACGCAAATCGCCGCGGCCGATCAGCTCGATTTTCTGCGCAAGCTGCGCGACGCGTTGTCCACCTATCAGCAGGCCGAAGATCTGATCCAACTCGGCGCCTATGTGGCGGGGACCAACGCCAAGCTGGATTCGGTAATTCGCATGCGTCCTGAGCTCCTGCGTTTTCTGCAGCAGGATTCGCGCGATGAATCGAAGTGGGGCGATACCCTGGCCGGTCTGCGTCAACTGGCGTCGTTGCTGCCATGACCACGTTCACATTCCGGCTGGAAAAGGTTTTGCGCTGGCGGCAGACGCAGCTCGAGCTCGAGCAATTCGCGTTGAGCCGTCTGGTTGCGGAATGTGCGCGCTGGGATGCCGCGCTGCAAAAACTCGAGGATGGACGGCGCGCCGCCGAAACGGATGCGCATTCTTCCGGTCCGGTCGGCGGCGGGTATCTGGCCGCGCTGTCGGCTTACCAGGCGCACGTCCAGCGCGAGAAACAGATTTGCACCGATCGCCGGCGGGAATGCGAGCGGAAAATGCAGCAGCAGCACGCCCGTCTGCTGAAGGCCCGGCGTGAATTTCGCCTGCTGGAAAGGCTTCGCCAGTTGCGCCGCGCCGAATGGGAAATTGCCGTCGACCGTGAATTCGAAGCCTTAGCGGCGGAAGCTTACCTGGCTCGATGGGAGCCGCGGCCGCGGCCTTTCACGGGGCTCTAGCCGTGCTTCGGAGGCTCGGCCTTTGCCGGGGCCGCCTTCTCGTGCGTGCTCTTCTCGGCGGCACCCTTTTCTGGAGCGCCTTTTTCCGGCTCGTTCGATATGCGCTTCAAGTTGAGAATCACGATATCGACGCGGCGATTGCGGGCGCGCCCTTCGTCGGTGTCATTCGCAGCCACCGGCGAAGTATCGGCGTAGCCTGCCACCGCGAACCGGTCGGCCGGAATCTTGAATTTCGACGAAAGCACTTCCAGCATGGTGATGCTGCGGGCCGCCGAGAGCTCCCAGTTATTGCGAAAACGCGCTGTGTGGATTGGCACGGAGTCGGTATGCCCTTCCAGGCGCACGGGGTTCGGCAAGCCGTTCAGTACGCCGGCCACCTTCTCGATGCTGGCCAGGCTGCGAGGCTCAACCGCATCCCCGCCTGATGGAAAAAACGCCGCCTGCTGCAAGCTGATCACCAGCCCGCGAGGCTCCAGCCGCATTTGAATCTTGCCGGTCTTGATCTCATCTTCCAGCTCTTTGTTCAGAAACTGCAGCGAGGGCAGCAATTCAACCACGTTCGGCGGGGGGTTTTTGTCGGCCTTCTGCGCGCCGCCCGGCCCTTTCATCTGGGCGTTGCCTTTGCCTTTTTCGTCCACCGTTCCGCCCAGGATTTCGCGCACGGCGGCAGTCATTCCGCCATGTTCGATGGCTTCCTTCACCGAATCGGACACCTGCTGTGCTTTGCCCTTGTCAGTCTGTGAAGTGGCGAACATCACCACGAAAAACGCGAACAGAAGCGTGATGAAATCGGCGTAGGAAACCAGCCAGCGTTCATGATTCTCGTGAGCAGCGTGTTTTTTTGGTCTCGCCATTGTTGTGTATGGACCCCTGAGGTTGTGATGGACTACGTAGCGGCCGGCGCGGCTTGCGCCCCGGCAGCCGCCGGTGCGCCTTTGGCCGCCTTCTTGCTGTGTTCGTGGAGCGTGTAGGCTTCCAGTTTGCTGCGGATCAGTTTCGGATTGAGCCCTTCGACAATGCCGGCCACGCCTTCCAGCATCAATTCCTGTGTCTGCGTCACCTTCTGCATGCGGACTTTGATTTTGTTGCCGGCGGGGAGGAAGAACAGGTTGGCCGTGCCCACGCCGTAAACCGTGGCGACAAAGGCAACGGCGATGCCGTGGCCGACTTCCTCAATATTGGCCAGATTCTTCATGACCTGTATCAGGCCCAGCACCGCGCCGATGATGCCGATGGTGGGCGCATATCCGCCGGCCGATTCAAAGACCTTGGCTTCGGCTTCGGCGTGATGCTCATCCAGGGTAATTTGCAGCTCCATGGTTTTGCGGATGACATCCAGATCGGTGCCGTCGACAGCCAGGTTGAGCGCTTTGCGCAGGAACGGATCCTGAATGGCATTGGCGTCGTTCTCGAGAGAAACGATGCCGCTCTTGCGCGCCTTGGCGGCATAGCCGATGATTTCTTCGATGATCGCCGCCGGGCTCTCGTCGGGCGCAAAGAACACCAACACCAGTTTCTTGACCGCGCCAATGAGCGTTCCCATCGGGGTGGTGACCATGACCGCGCCGATGGTGCCGGCCAGCACAATAATCGCCGCTGTGACCTGGGCGACGTCCTTCACCTTGCCGCCTTCCATCACCAGGCCGCCCAAAATGCCGCCGATCGCCAGGATCAGGCCGCCGATGGTTGCCAGGTCCGGTTTGCTGCCGGACTTTTTCTTTGCCGGTGCGGCCGCGTCAGCCATCGATGTCGCCTGGTGTGTGCCTTCTTGTCTCTACCTGGTCGGATTCCAATCGCCGCAGCGGGCATGCCGGCGATCCGGCGATGATCGACCTGCGGAATTGGATGACCCGCTCGACGACCTCTTCAGCCGACTCGAGGACCACGATTTTCTGGCCGGTGGTGAGGGTTACCACGGTATCGGGGGTCACCTCCATGTGCTCGATGAGATCCGAGTTCAGAACCAGCGGAGCATGGTTGAGGCGTGTGAGCTGGATCATGTTTGGTAAGCCGTCTTCATTCTTATCGGCAATTTACCTTATTTATTCCAAATAATTTACGTTAATAACTCGGGTTAACTGACCTTATTTTTCAACAAATAAGCTCAACTGGGCCGATAAGAAATTAGAAGACAATGAGTCAACAAACCATGGACGCGGTAGCCTGTGCCAAAGGCATCCTAAACACCTGGGAGCGGGGAGATTTGGCGGGGCTGGAGGCTGCTCTGCACTCGGCCCAGCGCGCGGCGGCCGGCCAGGCTTTGAGTACCGAAGAAGAGGAGCGCCTGCAGTTACTGGAGGGCATTGCCGGGCAAATGCGGCGCGAGATGGCGCACGGCGGTATCGCTCAGCCCGAAACCTATCGCCGCCTGTTGCGGCATTTGGCGGCTAATCCAGCCGGAAAGCCTTCTTTTTTCCGGTGCTGACGATGTGCCCGGTAAATTTCCGCTTGCCGTTAACCAGTCCGGTCATCGGCTGATCGACGGGATGCTCGAAAGTCAAAACGTCGCCGGCCTTCAGCTCCAGCAGGTCGCGCACGCGTAGGGTGGGTCCTTCCAATTGCGCTTCCAGCGTGAGCTGGGATTCGCCCAACAATTCCAGCATGCGCGCCTGTTCCACCTCGGTTGCTTCCGCCTTGCGCGGGGCCGAGGGCGCGTCGGCCTCAGCGCTCTCCATGGTCAGGATTTCAGTAGGAACCGCCAGGTTCAGGCGGCCGGTGGTTTCTTCCAATTTGATCTCAAAACTGACGGCTACCATGGGTTCGTGCGGCGCATGCAGCAGGCGCGCTTCTTTTCCCACCGATTCGAGCGTCAGTCTCACTGGAAGCACGTCTTTCCAGGCCTCCGCCAGCGCCTGCAAAACAATACGGAACACGCCATCCAGGACGTTCTGCTCGATTTCGGTAATCTCCCGGTTGGCGGCGGGCGCTTCCTTGCCGTTGCCGCCCAACAGGATGTCGATGATCGGGAACGTCAGCGAGGGATTCAGCTCCAGAACGGCGTTGCCCTCATACGGGCGCATGCCCAACGCAACTACGCAGGTGGGCATTGGCAGGCTGCGGAGAAATTCGCTGTACGGAAGATGGTCGACACCCAGGAACTGCGCCGTAACGCCTGAGCGCAGGTAGGCTGAGAGGCTGGAGACGACCCGATGCAGGAATTTCTGCTTCAGCGCATAAATGGCGCGGATCTGCGATCCCGGCGTCTGGCCAGGCTTGCGGAAATCGAACGGGACCACGTGGGGAGCGGCGGGAGCGTTGCCCGCGGCCTCGGTGACGGCGTGAATCTTTTGTGGAAGTTCCTGGTCCATGGCGTTTTCAGGCGAGGAAATCGAACAGACTGGTGTGCGGAAGCCTGGCCTCCGCGCTCAGGGCTGTATTCAATTGCGTCGAGCCTTGCGTCAACTGCAGAGCCGCCTGCGTGATATCCGCATCCAGTATGGCCCCCAGGTCGATTTGCAGTTGAGTCTTTTGTTTGGCGGCGAAATCGGTGGCTTGCGAAATCCGGCTTTGCACGGATCCGTAAAATGCGAGCTGTGTGTTCAGATAGTCGCCCGCCTGGTGCAGGGAGTTCAGGGCGGTCATGATGCCCGGCTGGTCGTTATTCAGCAGGCTGACGCGAAGGCTGTTGACGGCGGCGAATACGTTGTCGGCGGCCAGCGAATCGTCGGGGTTGCGGTGGTCGAATATGTCCTGCGCCGTCAGACCAACCCTAAACGTCACGCCGCTTGCATCCTGCACCTGGCGAGTTGCCGTGGGGGTGGTGAGCCGGTCGACTCCGTTGGCATTCACCAGGTTGACCTGGTACTGGGGCAATTGATCCTGATCGCCGCTGAACACGAACCGGCCTTGCACCGTGGTTTGGCTCAGCCCAATCAGCTGATCGAGCAGGCCGCCGACCTCCTGCGCGATGCTCGCCCGCTGGGAAGCGGTCTCGGTTCCGTTGGCGCCTTGCGCCGCCAGGCTGGTGATCCGGTCCATGAGCTGGGTGGCGGTTTCGAGCGATTGCTCGGCGGTATCGGTCTCACTTTTGACTTGCGCCAGATTGTTTGTCACTTGCGCATTTCTGGCGATATCGGCGCGCAGACGCAGCAGGCCTC
>JACPNO010000080.1 GCA_016185465.1 Candidatus Solibacter usitatus | reverse complement strand
CCTGCTGAATTTCAGCCTGGACAATCTGTCCGTGATGGCGCTGATTCTGTCGGTCGGATTCGTGGTGGACGACGCCATCGTGATGCTGGAGAACATTGTCCGCCACGTGGAAAAGGGCATGAAGCCCTATGAGGCGTCGCTGCTCGGGTCGAAGGAGATCGGCTTCACCATTGTCTCGATGACGCTCTCGCTGGCTGCCGTGTTCATCCCGGTGCTGTTCATGGGCGGCATTCTGGGACGGCTGTTCCGCGAATTCGCCATTACGATTTGCGTGGCCATCCTGATTTCGGGCGTGGTATCGGTAACGCTTACGCCCATGCTGTGCAGCCGCTTCCTTCGACCCATCGAAAAGGAGCGCCACGGATTTTTCTACCGCACCACGGAACGATTTTTCAACGGCATGCTGCACGTCTACGATCGCAGCTTGTGGTGGGTGTTGAAGCATCGTCCGGTGATGCTGGCGGTTTTCTTCCTGGTGCTGGGCGCCACCGGATATCTGTTTGTGACAGTTCCCAAAGGCTTCATCCCCGACACCGATAACGATCAGTTGAGCGTGACCCTCGAAGCGGCGCAGGGAACCTCCTATAAGCAGATGACGGAGTACGCGAAGCGGGCGGCTGAGGTGATCAGCAAGGATCCGAACGTAGTCGGGGCCATGATGAGCGTGGGCGGCTCGTTTTCCTCATCCATGAATTATGGCCGCATGTTTTTGCAGTTGAAGCCGCGGCGGGAGCGGACTCTGACGGTCAATCAGGTGATGGAAGGTCTGCGGCCCAAGCTGGCCGGATTTCCAGGCCTGCGCGTGTTCATGACGGTTCCGCCCTCGATCCGCATCGGCGGGCGAATGTCGAAGAGCTTGTACGAGATGACGGTGCAGAGCCCGGACACCGATGAACTTTACAAGCAGGCTGCCAGACTGGAGCGCGAAATCGCCAAGCTGCCCACGGTGCAGGACGTGAATAGCGACTTGCAGATCAAGAATCCGCGCGTCAACGTAGAGATTGACCGCGATCGAGCGGCCGCCCTGGGCCTGACCGCCACCGATATCGAATCCTCGCTTTACAATTCGTACGGTCCGTCATGGGTTTCGACCATTTACGGCACCATGAACCAGTACCGCGTCTTACTGGAGATTCTTCCCAAGTATCAGGAGCATGCCGACGCTTTGTCGATGATTTATTTCAAGGCCGCCGACGGACGTCTGATTCCCCTGAACAACGTCACGAAATTGATTCAGGACTCCGGGCCCCAGACCATCAACCATTCCGGCCAGCTTCCTTCGGTCACCGTCTCGTTCAACCTGAAACCGGGCGTAGCGCTGGGCGATGCCGTCAACCAGATCGAAGATGCCGCCGTGCGCACGCTGCCTCCGACCGTCACTACCAGCTTTCAGGGGACGGCCAAGGCCTTCCAGAGCTCGCTCAAGAACCTGGGCATGCTGCTGATGGTGGCCATCATGGTGGTGTACATCGTGCTGGGCGTGCTCTACGAAAGCTACGTGCACCCGCTCACGATTCTCTCCGGGCTGCCTTCGGCGGTGTTCGGAGCCCTACTGACGCTGATGCTATTTAAGATCGACCTCAGCATCTACGCCTTCGTGGGCCTGATCATGCTGATCGGCATTGTGAAGAAGAACGCCATCATGCAGATCGATTTCGCCCTCGAAGCCGAGCGCAAGTTCGGCAAGAGCCACACCGATGCGATTTACGAAGGCTGTCTCATTCGCTTCCGCCCGATCATGATGACCACCATGGCGGCGCTGCTGGGCACGGTGCCGATCGCGCTCGGCTGGGGCGCCGGCGGTGAAGCGCGGCGTCCGCTGGGTATGGCGGTGGTGGGCGGCCTGATCTTCTCCCAGGCGATGACTTTGTATCTGACTCCCGTGGTTTATACCTATATGGCCTCGCTGCTCGAGCGGTTGAAGAGTCGCAAACACAAGCCGGTGCTGCAGCCGGCGGTTTCCGGAGACTAAGGGGCGGGGAGCGGGAGCGGAATGCATCGATGAACATCTCTCAGACATTTATTCAGCGGCCCATTGCCACCAGCCTGTTCATGGCGGCGATCGCGCTCTTTGGGACCGTGGCCTACCGCGCGCTCCCGGTGAGCGATCTGCCCAACGTGGATTTCCCAACGTTGCTGATCAGCGCCCAGCTTCCCGGCGCCAGCCCCGAAACCATGGCCTCCGCGGTGGCGACGCCGCTCGAGAATCAGTTCTCGAGTATTGCGGGCCTGGAGTCCATGACCTCGACCAATTCGCTGGGCAACACACAGGTCACCCTGGAATTCGATTTGAGCCGGAGCCTGGATGGCGCCGCAGTCGACGTGCAGGCGGCCATCACGCAAGCCTCCCGCCTGCTGCCGCCCGGAATGCCGACGCCGCCCACCTTCACTAAGGTCAACCCGGCCGATCAGCCCATCCTGTATCTCGCGCTGACCTCAGAAGCCGTTCCGCTTTGGACCCTGGACGAATACGCCGAAACGCGCATAGCCCAGCGTATTTCGATGGCCAGCGGCGTCGCCCAGGTGCAGGTTTTGGGGGCCCAGAAATATTCGGTCCGCGTGCAGATGGATCCGCATGCCATGGCCGCGCGGCAGATCGGCATCAACGAAATTGAAACCGCGCTGCGCAGTTGGAACGTCAACCTGCCCACCGGCACCATCATGGGGCCGCAGCGGGCATTCACGCTGCAAGCCACCGGCCAGCTGATGAGCGCCGACGCCTATAAGAATCTGATCGTGGCGTACCGCCAGGGGTCGCCGGTCCGGCTGCAGGAGCTGGGCAATATCATCGACAGCGTGGAAGACGACAAGACCGCCTCCTGGTTCTACACCAAAGACTTGAGCCAGCGCTCCATCATCCTGGGCATCCAGCGCCAGCCGGGCACCAACACCGTGGCGGTGACCGACGGCATCAAGCGCCTGCTGCCGGTGTTCAAATCGGAGCTGCCGCCTTCGGTGAGCATGAACATTCTGTACGACCGCTCCGACACCATTCGCGAGAGCTACCACGACGTGCAGTTCACCATGGCGCTGACCCTCGGACTGGTGGTGATGGTGATCTTCGTTTTCCTGCGCAATATTTCCGCCACCATCATTCCCAGCCTGGCGCTGCCTTTTTCCATCATCGGCACGTTCGCGGTGATGTACATGCTGAATTACAGCCTGGACAATCTCTCGATGATGGCGCTCATCCTCTCCATCGGCTTTGTGGTGGATGACGCAATCGTGATGCTGGAAAATATCGTGCGCCACATCGAGATGGCGGAAGAGCCGCTGGCGGCCTCGCTTACTGGATCGAAAGAAATCAGTTTCACCATCGTATCGATGACCCTGTCGCTGGCCGCGGTATTCATTCCGGTTTTGTTCATGGGGGGCGTGCTGGGACGGCTGTTCCAGGAATTCGCGGTAACCATCTGCGTGGCCATTCTGATCTCGGGTGTAGTTTCAGTAACCCTGACGCCCATGCTGTGCAGCCGCTTCCTGCGCGGGCATCATCACCAGCGCAAAGGCTGGTTCTACCGCATCACCGACAAATTTTTCGACGGCATGCTGGCGGTGTACGACCACAGCCTGCAATGGGTGCTGCGCTACCGCGGGGCCACCATGTTCGTTTCGCTGCTGGTGCTGGTGGCGACCGGCTGGATGTTCGTCAAGATCCCCAAGGGATTCATTCCCGATCAAGATACCGACCAGATCTTCGCCGTGACCGAAGCCGCGCAGGGCACCTCCTTTTACCAGATGGTCGACTACCAGAAAGCCATTGCCGAAGTGGTCCGCCAGGATCCGAATGTGGAATCGCTCGCGTCGACTGTGGGCGGCACCGGCTCAGTGACGCTCGGCGGACCCAATTTCGGGCAGTTGGTGGTACATCTCAAGCCGCGCAGCGAGCGCAAGCTGATGGTGAACGACATCATCGAGCAATTGCGGCCCAAGCTAGCGGGATTTCCGGGGATGCGGGTGTACCTGCAGAACCCGCCCACCATCCGCATCGGCGGCCAGGTGACTAAGAGTCTCTACCAATTTTCGTTGCAAGCGCAGGATAAATGGCAGCTCTACGCCGAAGCCGAGAAGCTGCAGAAGGCCGTCGCTCAGGTGCCCGGCCTGCAGGATGTCACCACCGACGTGGCGGTGCAAAGCCCGCAGGTCAACGTCACCATCGATCGCGACAAATCGGCGGCCATGCAGATCAACGCACAGCAGATTGAAAATGCTTTGTACGACGCTTACGGACCGCGCTGGGTCTCGACGATTTATGCGGCCATCAACGAATACAAAGTGCAGCTGGAGCTGATGCCGAAGTACCAGTCCGACCCGCGCGCGCTTTCGCTGCTCTATTTCAAGTCCACCGGTGGTAAACTGATTCCGCTCGATACTCTGGCCACCATTACGCAGGACATGGGTCCGCAGACCATTAACCACTACGGCCAGCTTCCGGCCGCCACCATATCTTTCAACCTGAAGCCGGGCGCGTCGCTGGGCGATGCGCTGATTGCCATCCGCAAGATCGCCGATGAGACGCTGCCGGCGACCGTCACGACCAATTTTCAGGGCGCGGCCAAGGCTTTCGAAAGCTCGCTCACCAATCTCTGGGTGCTGCTGATCGTCGCCATCCTGGTGGTGTATATCGTGCTGGGCGTGCTTTACGAAAGCTACATCCATCCGCTGACCATTCTTTCGGGGCTTCCCTCGGCCGGGTTTGGCGCGCTGCTGACGCTGTTCATTTTTCACATGGACCTCAACATCTATGCGTTCGTGGGGCTGATCATGTTGATTGGCATTGTCAAGAAGAACGCGATCATGCAGATCGATTTCGCCCTCGACGCCGAACGCAACCACGGCATGCCGCCGCGCCAGGCCATCTACGAAGGCTGCCTGATCCGCTTCCGCCCGATTATGATGACCACCATGGCGGCGCTGCTGGGCGCGGTGCCGATCGCGGTGGGCTATGGCGCGGGCGGCGAAGCCCGGCAGCCGCTGGGGCTGGTGGTAGTGGGCGGGTTGATGTTCTCGCAGTTAGTGACGCTGTATCTCACGCCGGTGGTTTACACCTACATGGCCGCCATGCAGGAGAAATTCCGCAGCAAGCGGAAAAAGCCGCAGCCGGATATGGAGCCCACGCCGACCGCGGCGTAACGGTACTACCAAGACATTTCTCGCAGGGCGGCGAGACGGTCGGTGACCGTCAAACTGGCGGTGAACGTGATATGTTGCTGGGGTTCGCAGGGCGGCAGCAATAGACCGAAGCGAAACTGGAGCGAGAAGCCCGGCGCAGAGCGAGGTTCCGGAT
>JACPNO010000082.1 GCA_016185465.1 Candidatus Solibacter usitatus | reverse complement strand
GATCGGGAGCCGTGCGCGCGTCGCCGCCCATGCCCCAGGCGCCGTACGGCGCGTCGCCGGGCTTCCAGCCATGGTCTTCGGTGAACTGTTGCGTGCGCAGCCAGGCGACCAGCGGGCCCACGGGCTGTCCCGCGCGGCGCAGCGCCTGGACAGCCAGCGCGGTGGCGTAGTTCGGGTAGTCGTAGAGCAGCGGATCCATCTTGCCGACGGCGCCCTCGGTGTTGGTATTGCGCCGAAGGAAAGCGATGGCGCGTTCTTTGGCGCCGGCCGGGGGCATGCAGCCCTGCTCGGGAACTTGCAACAGGGTGTTGAGGACAAATCCGCTGAGGGACTGGCCGGATTTCAGCAGCCCGTACGTGGCGCTGTGCCAGCCACCGTCTGGCCCCTGCTGGCTCCAGAGGTACTGACAGCCGCGGCGAAGCGCGGTCTCGGGCCGGCCCGCGCAGCCGGAGAGCAGCAGGAGGATGAGGGTAGGAGCGCGGTGTCGTGACATAGTTTGGTTGTACCTTTGCGGTTTGATCGGCCTCAGGAGCCAGAGCGGCCGCAGGTTTACCAACCTGTCGGCATGGGCCTGCGGCCCACAAGAGTGTAATGAGAACCCCGGTTTGCGTGGAGTCATCTGAGTTATTCCGTCAAGAGGAATTTTCAAAAATCTTTCGAACAGTCGCGAGCGTTTTTACACGCCACGTTGGTGGCAGAGCAGCTCTCGCCGCTGTTAGTTAGGCGCGGCAGCGTCGGTCAGCGCAAACGCTGAGGAGCTGACCCTTATCGCCTCGGGCAAACCCAGCCCGGACCTTGGGCTTTCTCGGCGCAGCAATCCTCCAGCGCGGCTCAGCGAGGTCAATCCTCTGAGCCAAATCTGTTACGCGGGATTCTCCGAAGGTTTCTGAAAGCCGGCGACGTCCTTCCACGAGGGGAGCCAAGCCTTCAAGGGCGAGTTGTGTTTTTGCAGTGACTGCATATAGACCTGCTCGTCGTAGGGGGTACCGTTCTTCCAGCAGCGGAACAGGATGCGAATCCATTTGAAAGCCAAGGACCGGACGGCGGCGTGGTGCGATTTGTTTCTGCCGATTTGCAAATCGTAATAGGCGCGGGCCCACTTGGATTTAACGATCGAGTGGCCGGCGAACTCGTGAAAGGTCTGACGGAGGAACTTAGGGCAAGCCCAGCGGAAGTGTATCCATTGGGACTGGCCGCTGGCCGATCGGACCGGAGCGATACCGCTATAGCACTCCAGCTCGTGAGCGGTGGCGTACCGTTGGCGATCGGTTCCGAAGGCTACCAGCAGACGGGGCGCCAACGCCGCACCAGCGCCCGGCAGGCCGTCGAACAAAGCGACTTCCGGGTGAGCGGCGAAGACCTTGGCGATCTGCTCATCGTACTCGGCGATGATGGTGCGCAGCGTGGCGATCAATGCGCCATAGCTGCGAGCCGCGATCGACTCGGCGCCCAGCACGGCCGCGTCGGTAGTGGCCGACACAGCCTGGCGGATGGCGTCGATGCGCTCCTGGATGCGCTCCTCGGAACGGCAATTGTGCTGATGGAAGAACTTGCGTAGTGTGCCGTCGTGCGCCCGCTGGAGTTGTTCCAAACTGGGCCACTTCTCCAGCACAGCGCCTACCAAGGGCGAGGCCGGATCATCGAACCACGTCAAGATCTGCGGAAAGTACAGCTTCAGGCACGCGGTCAGACGGTTGCTCTGCCGCGTCTTCTCATTGACCATCAGCCGTCGCTGTTCCGCCAGGCGCTGCAACAGGCGCGTCTCCACGGTATCCGGATTCAGACGCCGTAACTTGTCGCGATGGTGTAACAGGATGGTCAGCAGCACCCCCGTGTCGCTGGGATCGCTCTTGGAGCCGGACGGGTACAAGGCCTTCCGCATGCTGGCTGACATCTTGGGGTGCACCGGAAACAGCACAAACTGCGGAAACTTGAGGAGCATATACACCAACGAGCCCCGCGACTGCTCCACACACATAGCGACCGGACTGCCCCCGAACCGGACGTTCAGATCCGCGGCCCACGCCGCCACCGCTTCCGGCGTGTTCTCCAATTCGCCCTCCTCCTGCTTCTGGGAACCGGCCACAACCAGTTTCCAGTAGTGCTTCTGATCGGCCCAGTCAAGGGCCACAAACGCGGCCCATTGCGGCTCGGGCTCTGCTGTTGTTGCGAGTTTTTCTTTCGACATACTAGTTTGCTCTCCTTTCTTCCGATATCCAATGGATGAGTGGGCAGACCTGGCTCCTACGAAAGGCTTATAGTGGAGTCTGGAACCAGACGGCATCTGAGTGTTCGTCACTGGAACCAGGCGCATCCCGCTGCCCGAGCCACTCCACAAGACATCGTGTGTCGGCGGCCTTAATTCGTAGCAGCGGGATGCCCACGCGACTCAGTAAATACCACACCAAGCCGATTCCGAAAAACTCGTACACCTCTCCCCAGTGGGCCCAAAAACACCTCCCGCTTGGGACAGCCTATTTTTCTTTCTGGAGTTACTATAAGCGGCCTTTCAG
>JACPNO010000091.1 GCA_016185465.1 Candidatus Solibacter usitatus | reverse complement strand
GCGGGTTGCTCGCCAGCAGAGCCCGCCTCTGCTTCACCGGCACGCCCATCCTAAATCCGTTCCGGGATCGGCCACAATGAATTTACAGCGAACGGTCAACAGTGTCTTAACTGTTTGTCTCAGCCCAAGGGACCACCCCAAACAATGGTGTCGCTGTCTTTCAGATCACCGTCCACTCTGTCGGCACCTTGGCAACAAATGGCGCCAAGAATCAGAAAGACCGACAAAGTGCCACCGAGGCTTTCGAGAGGCTTGTGCGGCATTCTCGCCTCAATTTTCCCATAGGACGAAGCGGGAAACGGGCGCATTACGCCCTCAGCGCAAGACTCCTAGCTCAGTGAACTGAAAAAGCGTTAAAAGCGGCCGAACTCCTACTTACCGTAGTAAGCAGCGTTCCTGGCCGTGAATGACGACCACTTCTCCGGCAGGTCATCCAGGGCGAAAATCGCCGAAACCGGGCATACCGGGACGCAGGCGCCGCAATCGATACATTCTACTGGATCGATGTACAGCAGCTCCTCCGTAGCGTAGTTTGGCTCGTCCTTTTTGGGGTGGATGCAATCCACCGGACAGGCGTCCACGCAAGCGGTATCTTTAGTGCCTATGCAGGGTTCAGCGATGACGTATGCCATATGAGTTTTTCCTGTAGAAGCCTATTCATAACATAGGAATGCAGAAAAAACAAATCGCTTTGGCGCTCCCCGGTTGCCAACCCCGCAGGCAACCAACGACACTGGAGAAGATGCCTGAAAAAGTGCGCAAAGCCGTCTTCCCCGCCGCCGGGCTCGGCACCCGTTTTCTGCCCGCCACCAAGGCCCAGCCCAAGGAAATGCTACCCCTGGTCGACAAGCCCATCATCCAGTACGGCGTTGAGGAAGCCATCCAATCCGGCATCCAGAACATCATCATCGTGACCGGCCGCGGCAAGTCGGCTATCGAAGATCATTTCGACCACAGCTTCGAGCTGGAAGCCCTGCTCGAATCGCGCGGCAAGAAAGATCTGCTGGCTATCGTGCGCAGTGTTTCCGACATGATCAATGTGTCCTACACCCGGCAGAAAGAAGCCCTCGGCCTCGGCCACGCCGTCCTTCGCGCCAGCACGCTAGTGGGCCAGGAGCCGTTCGCCGTGGTGCTCGCCGACGACGTGATCGACGCCGAAACGCCCTGCCTGCAGCAATTGCTGGATGTCTACCAGTTCTTCAACGCGCCCGTGCTGGCGGTGATGGAAGTGCCGCGCGAAAACATTTCGGCCTATGGCGTGGTGGATGCCGAGCCGATTTCGCACAACGGCGCGAAGGACCGCGTGTATCGCATTCGCGATCTGGTGGAGAAGCCGAAACCCGCCGACGCCCCGTCGAATTTGGCCATCATCGGGCGCTACGTGCTGACGCCGGATATCTTCACTTCGCTCGGCGCGATCGAGCCTGGCCAGGGCTCCGAAATCCAGTTAACGGACGGCTTGAAGCATCTGCTGCGCAGCCGTCCCATCTACGCCTGCCGCTTCGAAGGCCGCCGCTACGACGCCGGCGACAAGTTGGGCTTCCTGAAAGCCACGGTCGAATTTGCCCTGCGCCGCCACGATCTGGGCGGGCCCTTCCGCGAATATCTGAAAGGTTTGCAACTCTAGCATGCTGCTCGAAGGGAAAATAGCTCTGGTCACCGGCGGCAGCCGGGGCATCGGTAAGGCGATCGCTGCGGCATTCGCCCGCGAAGGCGCAACCACAGTTATTTGCGGACGCAAGCAGGAAACGCTCGACGATGTGGCGGCCGAGTTGGACGGCAACGTGATCCCGCGCGCCTGCCACGTCGGCAAGCCGGATGAGCTGGCCCGCTGGGTGGAAGGCGTCACGCGCGATTTCGGCCCGGCCGACATCCTGGTAAATAACGCCGCCACCAACGTCGCCCAAGGCCCCTGCCTCAGCGTGGACGACGCGCAATTCGACAAGATGATCGAGGTCAATCTGAAAAGCGCGTTTCGCCTGGTGCGCCTTGTCGCGCCTGGCATGTGCGCTCGTGGGTCCGGTTCGATCATCAATATCGCCTCGATTTCCGGCCTCAAGCCGCAATTCGAAGGGCTGATGTATAGCGCGACCAAAGCCGCGCTGATCATGATGACCCGCTGCTATGCGCTGGAACTGGGGCCAAAGGGCGTGCGCGTCAATGCCATCGCCCCTGGGCTCGTGCAAACCGTGCTGAGCGAGTATTACTGGAAGGACCCGGCCCGCCAGGCGGCTTTCCTTGGCAAGACGCCCATTAAGCGCATCGCCCAGCCCGAGGAAATCGCCGAAGTGGCCCTGCTGCTGGCGGGCGACCGCTGCCCCTACCTGACTGGCGAGGTGATTACCGTGGACGGCGGGTCCACCTTGGTCTAACCGGCAGGCTGGCCTGGCTTCCCGCGACGTTACCATTCCGGTAGAATGTTCGTCACTATGTGTATGCGCAGCATCGTTCTAGCTATGGTTCTCCAGGCCGCAGCCTCCGCCAGCCTGATCAGCGACGTGAAGGCCACCAATGCCAAGAAGGACTTCGCCGCCGGCGAGCGCCTGATCGCGGCGTATCGCGCCGAAAAGGGCATCACGCCCGAAATGATTGAAGCCGTTTCCTGGCTGGGACGCGGTGCGCTGGCCGCCAAGGAGTACGACAAAGCCGAAGATTACGCCGGGCAGGCCCGTGAGCTGGCGCTGGCCGAGCTGGCCAAGCGGCCGATGGACGCCGAGCCGCACTTGCCCCTCGCGCTAGGGGCCAGTCAGGAGGTGCATGCCCTAGCCCTCGATGCACGTGGTGAGCGCGGCGAGGCCGTAAGCTTCCTGCGCGCCGAGCTAGCAAAGTACCGCGACACGTCGATTCGCACGCGCATTCAGAAGAATATCAATGTGCTCAGCCTGGAAGGCAAGCCTGCGCCGGCGCTGGAAATGGCCCAGTGGATTGGCGCTAAACCCACGCCGCTCGCGCAGTTGAAGGGCAAGCCGGTGCTGCTGTTTTTCTGGGCTCACTGGTGCGGCGATTGCAAGAACGAAGTTGCCGACCTCGCCAAGCTGGTTGAGACCTACGGACCCAAGGGGCTGGTGCTGGTCGGGCCCACCCAGCACTACGGCTACGTGGCGAAAGGGCAGGACGCCGCGCCCGAGGTCGAAACCCCGTACATTGCCGATGTTCGCCAGAAATATTACGCGCCCCTAGGGACGATGACCGTGCCGTTGAGCCAGGAAAATTTCAAGAACTTCGGCGCCAGCACGACGCCGACGCTGGTGCTGCTCGACCGCAATGGCGTGGTGCAGCTATACCATCCCGGCGCGATGCCGTACGATCAACTGGCCGCTAAGATCGCCCAGGTCCTAGGCGACTAGGCAGTTTTCTTTCTCGTGGCCACCAGGTGGGGGCCGTAATGTTCATAATCTCTAAGTGCGCGGAGTAGCGCCTGAACGGCCGTCAGCCGGGCACGCAGGTGCTGCAGTTCCCTCCCAATCTGACT
>JACPNO010000020.1:16016-37178 GCA_016185465.1 Candidatus Solibacter usitatus | reverse complement strand
GTTCTACATGCGAGAATAATTCTAGATGGGCATCATAACGGTGGATACGTTTCGGACTGAGCGGATGAGGTTTCGTTCGGCGTGAAACGACACGAAACCGCCTTGTCGTCCGGGGGCACGATACTCCGCATCGAAGATTTAGCTTGCCCCAAGTGCGAGACACCCTTGCAGTCCGGCCGGGAAAGTCTGACATGCAGCCGCTGTAACCAAAGCTG
Organism: Candidatus Solibacter usitatus; assembly: GCA_016185465.1. GTDB lineage: Bacteria > Acidobacteriota > Terriglobia > Bryobacterales > Bryobacteraceae > JACPNO01. Next base: position 36,963 of record JACPNO010000020.1, on the reverse strand, counting down.
GCCGATCGAGGCCGGTGTTCCGCATTTCGTCCAGCAGTTTCCCTACTGGGGTGAGATTCCTCTGGAACAGATGGAGGAAGTCAACCGGCGCGCGGAAGCGGGTTCATGGAAATCGGCTCTACTCGATTTCGATGACCCCGACGTGCAACGGGCGTCGAGCATGATCCTGAACCTGGACCGCGCGAACTGGCAGTGGCTAGCCAATCTGCCGCCGGACAGCCGGGTGCTGGACATTGGAGCCGGCATGGGAGCGAATTCTCATGCTCTCGCGCTGGAGTACCGCGAAGTCGTGGCTCTCGAGCCGGTCCTCGAGCGGACCCGGTTCATGCAGCAGCGTTTCTCCCAGGAGGGGCTCTCGAACGTCAAGATTGTGCGTGGGTCGGTGTGGGATCTCCCGTTTGGCCCGGAGAGTTTCGATCTGGTGGCCATGAACGGGGTCCTCGAATGGGTCGCCCAAAGTAAAACCGGTGATGCAGGAGAGGTGCAGCAACAGGCGCTGCGAAAAATGCAGCGGCTGCTTTGTCCCGGCGGCTATATTTACATCGGGATCGAAAACCGAGCGATGTTTCAGTACCTGATCGGCTACCTGGACCCGCACTGCCGTCTTCCTTTCATCACCATTCTGCCCCGGCCCCTGGCCAATTGGTACGCGAAGCGCCACGGGCAAAGCCAGGGGTATCGCAACTACCTCTATTCGAGCCGTGGTTATCGCCAGCTTCTGGAGAAGACCGGATTCACGGATGTGGAGATCTATGTGGCAATGCCCAGCTACAACGATCCGCGCTTCCTGGTGCCCCTCAAGAGCAACGTCTTTTCTTACTACTCCCAGGCTTTCAACCCCGTACGCGGCTTGAGTGTTCGCAACCTGGTGCGCAAGATGCTGTTGGCTTCAGGCGTCTACCAGCAGTTTCAATATTCGTTCGCAATCCTGGCACGCAAAGCCACGCCATAAAGATGATCTCGAACTGGAAGTCGTTTCTACGTGAAAGAGCCGCTGACTGGAACGTCCCTGGGGACGAAGCCTGGAACTTTCTGCTGCACAACAACTACCAGCCCCACTACAGCCAGTTCAACCTGTTCTGGTTTCACGCCAACGATAAGTTTCCGCGCGTGGTCACCAAAAGTTCCCGCGACGCGAGAATTCTACAGCAGGAATTCGAGAACATGCGGCAGCTCTACCCGGAGTGCCATGGAGTTGTGCCCAGGCCGCTGCACTTCGGGCTGCAAGGGAATCTCTGGATGCTCTGGATGGAAGGCATTCCGGGTCAGCGTCTCGATCCCAAGGACAGCTTTTCGCCCGCAATTCTGCGGACGGTTTCCGCGTCCATACGCCAGATTCACGCCGCCACGCGCAAGCCCAAGAGCTCCTTCGGCCCGGACCGGTACCGCCGGATGGTGGCCGAGCCTCTGCGAACGCTTTCGCAATATGGCTTGGAGCCGGTTGTCCTGGAGGGATGCGCGGCGCTCGAAGGGTCGATCGCAAGCGATTGGATCGATGCGCTTCCGGCGATACCTCAACACGGCGATTTCGTCGCCAGTAATGTCCTGTCCGCCCGGAAGCGATGGTGCATCATCGATTGGGAGACGTACGGTCTTATTGACCTGCCCCTTTACGACCTTTTCACATTCTCCATCTCGGCGCTGCGGGAAAGTGGTTCAACGCCGGCCCAGTGGCCAGCGGCAACCCTCGACGCAACAAAGGACCTGATCGATTCCTACTGCCGGGCGATAGGCCTCACGGCGGCGGATGCGCGGCTGCTATTGCCCCTTACCTTCGCGAACTGGTTCCACATCCAATGGGAAGATGGGCGCCGGGATTTCTGTGAGCAGATGTATAAGCAAATTGCACAGTACTTTGAGCACCGCCGATTGTTCAGCGGTTCGCGATCTGGATACCGTGAACATTTGCGTCCCTACGCCGTTGCGCAAAACCAAAGATCCCGACATGAGCTATATCAATTCAGCCTGCGCGGAAATCGCCAAGTACTTTCATCCCGGCATGCTGATCATCCTGGAATCGACAACCTATCCGGGGACAACCGACGAAGTGGTGCTGCCGCTGCTGGCCAAGGAAGACATGCGCGTGGGCCAGGATTTCTTCCTTTGCTTTTCGCCGGAAAGAGTCGATCCCGGCAACCCGAAATTCAACACGTCGAATATTCCGAAAGTCGTCGGCGGAACCACCGCTGCCTGCACGGAGCTGGGCCGGTTGTTTTACCAGCAGGCCCTGGGAACAGTAGTGCCGGTGAGTTCCACGCAAGTCGCCGAGATGGTGAAGCTGCTGGAAAACACGTTCCGCATGATCAACATCGGCCTGGCCAATGAAATGGCGCTGATGTGCGACCGCATGGGAATCGACGTGTGGGAAGTGATCGACGCCGCCGCCACCAAGCCGTTCGGCTTCATGCCGTTTTATCCCGGCCCCGGCCTGGGCGGGCACTGCATTCCGATTGACCCGTTTTATCTTTCCTGGAAAACCAAGCAGGCCGGCATCGAAGCCCGCTTCATTGAACTGGCCGGCCATATCAACGGCCAGATGCCGCATTTCGTCCTGGACAAGATTCAGGCGGCGCTCAACGACCACTCCAAACCCGTCAAGGGCTCGCACATCCATGTGATGGGTGTGGCGTATAAAAAGGATATCGAGGATGTGCGCGAGTCTCCGGCGCTCGACATCATGCAGTTGCTGATGCGCCGCGGCGCGCGCGTGACCTACAGCGATCCCTTTGTGCACAGCCTGCGTCTGGAAGAGGGTGAGCTGAAAGCCGGACCCGACACGCTCGCGGCTGAGGCCGATTGCACCGTCATCGTGACCGAACATTCCTCATTCGACTATCCCAAGCTGGTCGAGCAGACCAAGCTGATCGTGGATACACGCAACGCGCTCAAGGGAATCTCGTCGCCCAAGATCGTCCGCTTATAATAAGTGGCTGATGAATCGCCGGGACTGGCTGAAGGCTGCCGCCAGCTTGCCCGCGGCCGCTCTCACCGGCTGCGCGGCCCGCACTGCGAAGGTGACGGCGCCGGCCCGTTATCAGGGCGCGCGCAAATTCGCCCGGGTGAAAGTAGCGCCCGACCGCGTGATTCGCACCGTCGCGGGGTTGCGTCCGTACCGCCCATCCGGATTCGTCGTCCGCACCCAGAAGCTCGACCACAAGATTGTCGTCCACAACTACGGGCACGGTGGCGGCGGGATCACGCTCTGCTGGGGCACGGCGCACCTGGCGATGGAGCAGGCAATCGAGACCGGCCAGAAAGATTTCGCTGTCGTGGGATCGGGCGCGGTGGGCCTCGCCACTGCGCGCCTGCTGCAGCGCCGCGGCTGCACCGTCACGATTTACGCCAAGGATTTGCCGCCTGCGACAACATCCAATATCGCCGGCGGACAATGGTCGCCTTATTCGGTATTCGATCCGGACAAGGCGTCGCCCGCTTTCATGAACCAGTTCACACGCGCCGCGCGTTTGGCCAACAGCTATTACCAGGACATGGTGGGCGACTATTACGGCGTGCGCTGGATCGAGAACTACAGCCTGAGCGACCAGCCGTTGCGAAGGGGGGGCGGAGCGCCCTTCGGGCTCGACGGTCTGTTTCCCGAATCGCGCGTGCTCGAAAAATCCGAACATCCGTTTCCCGTGCCCTACGTGAGCCGCTTCACGACCATGCTGATCGAGCCCCCGGTTTACCTGAATGCGGTAATGCGCGATTTTCTCCTGGCCGGCGGCAAAGTCGTCGTGCGGGAATTCGCCTCGCTAGCAGCGTTTCTGTCGCTGCCCGAGCCGGTAATCCTCAATTGCACCGGCCTGGGCGCAAAAGCCCTGCTCAAGGACGAAGATTTAACACCTATTAAGGGGCAGCTTACGGTTCTGCTTCCGCAGCCTGAAGTGGATTACATCACCCTCGGCCCCGAGGGCCTGTACATGTTTCCGCGCCGCGACGGCATTCTGCTTGGCGGCACGCACGAGGAAGGTGTCTGGACACTTGACCCCAACCGTGAAGAAGCCGAGCGAATCATGCAGGGCCAGATGAAGCTTTTCCGCGAGATGGCCTGATTGACAAGCCTTAGGCATAGGAGGAAGATCTCAAGTAGAGGAAATCCCATGAAACTGGCGATTCGCCTGTTTGCGGGCAGCGCGTTGTTGTTGGGTCTGAGCAGTTTTGCAGCTTTCGCCCAGTCGGTTATCTCCGCCAAATCCGGGCTGATTCACTACGTTGAGGGCAAGGTGCTGCTGGCTGGCGAGCCGGTGGAATCGCATTTGGGAAGTTTTCCCGATATCAAGGAAAACGCCCAGCTGCGCACCGAGCAAGGGCGCGCCGAAGTGCTGCTGACGCCCGGCGTGGTGCTGCGCATCGGCGAATCGAGCGCCATCCGCATGGTCACCAATCGCCTGATCGACACGCGCCTGGAATTTCTCTCCGGCTCGGCGGTAGTGGAGGCCGCCGATTTGCCCAAAGACAACGGCGTCAGCATCGTGTACAACGATTACGCGGTTCGTCTGATGAAGAAAGGCATCTATCGCTTCGATTCCGAGCCGGCGCAGCTGCGCGTATATGACGGTGAAGCGCAAGTGCAAGCGGACGGCAAAATCGTGTCCGTCACTGACGGGCGTATGATGGCGTTCTCCGGCGAGATGGCCGTCAACAAGTTCGACACCAAGGACGGCGACGCGCTCTATCGCTGGGCCAAGCGGCGCGCCGAATATTTTGCCGTGGCCAATGTCTCGGCCGCGCGCAGCGTGAGCCAGTCCGGCTCGTCATTCGCTTCCAGCGGATGGGTCTACAATCCTTACTTTTCGATGTTCACCTACGTGCCGCTGAACGGAATGTTCTACAGCCCGTTTGGGTTCGCCTACTGGAGCCCGTTTACGGTGTATCGCGCCTATTATTACGGACCGATGGCGTTCTCGCGCGGCCAATCAACGATGCCAGCCACCTCCACGGCCCCCGGGCGCGTGGCCACTGGTAACTCCGGCGCGAGCGCTGCCATGAACAGAGGCGTTTCCCCGCGCATCGGCGGATTATCGGCTGGCAGCGGTCAGGCCGCCCCGGTCGCGCGCGCTTCCGGTGGACGCGCCGGCGGACGGTAGTTACAAATTGGGCGGGTTTGAAATGAAACCCGTCGCCCCACACCCATCAGCCGACTAACCCATGTAGGGGCGGGGTTCAAACCCGCCCGGCTCTACCTCAGGTTCTTCTCGAAAAATTCCGCCATCGTTTCGTACAGATGTTTCCTGGCCTTGCCGCTCACGCCGTGCTGTTTCTGCGGATACAGCATCAGCTCGAAATGCTTGCCGGCCCGCTGCAGCGCATGGATCATCTGCATGGTGTTTTGGAAGTGGACGTTATCGTCTTCGATGTTGTGAATCAACAGCAGTTTGGCGGCCAGTTCGTTGGCTTTGCCCGAGGGCGCGCTGCGCTCGTAGCCGCTCGCATTGTCCTCCGGCAGCCCCATGTAGCGCTCCGTGTAAATGCTGTCGTAGTTGCGCCAGCTCGTTACCGGCGCGCCCGCGATACCGGCCGCAAACAATTTCGGCGCATGCGTCAGCGCGTAGAGCGTCATGTAGCCGCCATAGCTCCAGCCGTGAATTCCCATCCGCGACGTCTCGGCAAATTTGAGCGACTCCAGATAACGGATGCCGATTTTCTGATCCTCCAGCTCGTGCTCTCCCATATTGCGGAAGATGACGGATTCCCACTTGTGCCCGCGGCCTGACGATCCGTGATTGTCCAATTGCCAGATGATGAACCCGCGATGCGCCAGAGCCTGGTCGAAGTTGGCGCCCGACCAGCTATCGCGTACGGACTGCACATGCGGCCCGCCATAGATCATCACAATCACCGGATATTTCTTGTTGGCATTGAAGCCGGCAGGTTTGATCAGGCGGCCATAGAGCGTCTCGCCGTCAGCCGCTTTCAGCTTGACGATTTCAATAGGCAGCAGGTCGTACGTCTCCGCGATGCTGCGATCGGCCTCGTGAAACACAGCCACTTGCGCGGCATTGCGGCTGTACAGCGTTTTCTGCTGGGGGCTGGTGATGCTCGAATGCGTATCCAGATAAAATTCGCCGGTCGGGCTCAACGAAATACTGTGAGTGCCCTTGGCTTGGGTCAAGCGGCGGCGGCCGGTTCCGTCGAAGCGCGCGGCGTACAGATGGCGTTCCAGCGGACTTTGCTCGGTCGATGTATAGAACAACTCGCCCGCCGATTCGTCGACGCCCGCAATGCCGGTGACTTCCCATTCGCCGCTGGTAACGGCGTTCAGCAGCTTGCCGTCGCGTGAGTACAAGTAAATGTGGCGAAAGCCCGAGCGCTCGCTCGCCCACAGAAAGCGCTGGCTGCCGGCGAGAAAGCGGAAATCGTCGGCGACGTTAATCCAGAAAGGGTCGTCTTCATGCAGCAGCGCGCGCGCCGTGCCGGTTTCGGCGTCCGCCAGCATCAGATCGAGCCGGTTCTGCACGCGATTCAGCCGCTGCACAGCGACGGCGTGGCTCTCCGGAGTCCAGTCGAGACGGGCGATCAGGTGTCCGCGCGTTTCTCCCAAATCCATCCAGCGGGTGGCGCCGCCGCCGACGGCCACGATGCCCACGCGCACATCCGCGTTAGGGTCGCCGGCGTGCGGGAATCGCTCCGGCTCGAGCTTGGCGCGGGTTCCCAACAGATCGACCTGCGGGAACAGCGGTTCGCGGCTGACGTCGAATTGCAAATAGGCAATGCGCTTGCTGTCGGGCGACCACCAGTGCGCCGTGCCGAGCTCCAATTCCTCCGGGTAGACCCAATCCAGCTCGGCGTTCCACAGCGTATCCGACCCGTCGCTGGTAAGCCGCGTCACGGTGCGCGTGGCGATCTCGATCACATACAAATCGTGCCCTTTGCGAAAGGAGACAAAGCGGTCGTCGGGAGAAAGTTTCGGGTCGCGCTCGGCATCAGCGGTAGAGGTGAGCTGATCCCACTTCCCGGTATCTACGTGCAGCAGGAACAGGTCGCCGCCTGTTGCGATGAGTATCTCCTTGCCCGCATGCGACCAGGCGAAACTCTGCTCGCTCACCCGGCGGTTCTGCCAATCGGTGACGTCCGGCTCCGGAGTCTTGACGGCCTTGGCGGTGAGATCGGAGAGCGTCGCAATTTCTTTTTTGGACTTCGCCGGGGCGTCGTAAAGCCACAATTTTTCAGCTTCCTCGTAGGCGAAACGCTTGCCGTCGGGCGCCCATTGAATCGATCCGGGACCGCCGTGCGGCGCCGCTGACGTGATGGAGTCGATCGTCACCGGTTTCTTCTGCGCCAGGACTGCGGAAAGGGCCAGAAACAAGGCGAAAATCAGGCGGGGAGACGGCATAGGGCCATTGTAGCTTTAGCGAACTTCGAAGACGCCGAACGCGAGACTCAAATCGCGGCTATCGGCAGGCAGGCGGATCGTGCGGGCGGCTGTGACTGAAATTTCGATTCTCGGCTTGCCCACCAGCGCAGCGGGCAGAGAAAAGGCAAAATCAAAAGAAAATTGTCCTTGCGCGATCCGGACCGTCGGCAGCAAAATTCCATCGGCCGCCACGGTGACATCGAGCGGACCTTGCCTGGTTTCGATTTCCGGGCAAACGCCGCGCAGAAATAATTTTTCACCTTTAGTTGCAGGGCCGGCGATTCGCACCGTAGCGGTCTTGGGCATGAAGCGGTAAAAACCGTCGAGCTCATACCAGGTAGGCCCAAGCGAGTAGCGCATCAAAGGATTGGCGGCATCGATCAGGCGCGGCGGCGGTGGTTCGGCGTCCCAAACCGGGAGCGCGGCATAGGCGCTGGTGATGTTCTTGAGGCGCTCGCCGCCAGCGGCGTAGACCACCAGTTCATCGCGATCGAGCGCGCGCAGCGTGGCTTCGGGCGGAAGAATGTATTCGAAGACATCGCCGTTGGGCCGGGCCTCAATGTTTCTCTCGGTGCCAGGTGAGACGTACACGTGCTGAATGTCGAGCAGCCGGCGAAAAGGACGATCCTGGACGCCCTTCCAAAAAAGCGTGTCGTTCACGCCGTCCAGTAGAATGGCCTTGCCGGGATGCAGCTCGTGAGCGCGCTGGACACCGAGCACCAGGTTCTTGACTGCCTGGCTGTGCTCCCATTCCCAGTCGCAAATATAGCGGGCCTCGGGCGCGGCGGCCGCGACGTAGAGTGCCGCAACCACGCAGGACAGCGCGCGCCACCCAGCTTGCTGCCGCCAGCAGAGCGCGAACGCCCAACCGCCCAGCATCGCCAGACCAATAGTCGGAACGTAGGGATAATATTCCGTCACATGATCTGCAAACGGCAGCAGCGGCGCAATGCCGATCAGGAACCAGGAGAGAAAAAATAGCGGCAGGAAATCCCGGCGAACCGTTCGCCACACGGCGAAACTCAGCAGCGCCGCGCTCACCACGATGACGCACGCCGGCAGAAACCATGGCGGCAAGTCGAGGTGGGTTCTCATCCATGCCGATCCCACCGACCATTGCCAGTAGGTAATCAGCACCGTGAATATCCTGCGGTCGAGATGCATTGCGTAGGCGGTCGATGTGACCGGCGCCGCGATCGCGTGTACTACGGCGTATGCCAGTGAAGGAACCAGCAGCAGCAGCGTCCGCCGGAAATATGGCCGCGCGCACAGCAGCGTGTAGACGGCGGCCAATGCCGGGTAGACCACGTTAAGCTCGAGCGCGCCAAAGCCCAGAAGGAAAACGATCCATTGCGCAATCCAGAAAGATCGGCGTCCGGTTTCGATCGCGCGCAGCAGACAGTAAAACGCCAGCAAAATGAACAACGCGCACAGAGCCTGGTTGTACACCGAGGTCCAACTCATCACCTGGGCAAGCGACGTATTGACCATCCAGAAAATTGCGGCCCAGAATCCGGCTGCATCCGAGCGAGTGAGGCGGCGCGTGATTGCCGCCACCAAAACCAGATTCACGAATTGGGTGGCAAAAACCAGCATCCGGTAGGGCAGGGCATATAGCCCGAAAAGGGCGTAAAAGCTCATGAAAAAGCCCGTTTCGCTCCAGGGCCGGATGGTGCCTTGCGCCGCCGGAGTGAGCAGCGCGTGCAAGACGCCGCGCCAGCCAGTGACACTGCGCGCCAAGCCGAGCCAGGCGAAATCGTCGCCTTGAAACCAGACTCGCAGACCATGCCAATAGAGCAGAAGGCAGAGCAGCGAAGGAACGCCCCAGTATAGGGCGCGGGCCGCGCGTTTCATTTCGGCTCGAACCCAACGGAGATTACGATAATGCCCAAAGTTCTCTTGTCGCCCGGCGCGGCAGGCAGAACTTTGTCCAGCGAAAAATCGACCTGCGCCGGCTCCTGCGTAAGCAGCCGCGCGGCCACCTCGCGGGAATAGGTGAACTCGCCCGCCTGCCGGTAGGTCTCGCGTCCCAGCGCCGTTCCATTCAGCGTCGCGCCCAGCGAGATGGTTTTCAACTTGGCAATCGCTATCTCGGGCACGGAACATTTCAATTGCAGAGTGGCGCCTTTTCTGGCTGCCTCACGCGGCGGCCGCAGACGGACCGAGAACCTACCCGCCGTCCAGCGCCAGGCGTCATGCTCGACTTCGTAGAATCCACTGAGCAATTGAGAGGCAGTGGCGGGATCGGCCACGCGCACGATCATTGCCGGGCGTGGCGATGGCTCCTCTTCGGTGAGGCGCGGCTTCTCCCGGTGCAGTGTGCAGGCCGACGCCGTGAGCGTCAGGCCCAACAGCCAGGCAGCGCCGGTCACTTACTTGACCGCCAGGGTCACCGTGTTTGGCGATGTCGCCCCGCCCACTGTAATCGTCACCGGAACGGCAGGTCCGGGATCGACACCGGCCGGTACGACCGCCGTGATCTGGGTCACGCCGGCGATCACCCCCGGCGCCGCCGTCTGAGAAATCACTTGCGCCGCCATGCCACCGATGGTTACTGTAACCGGCAGCGCCACTTTCGGCGGCGCGGTAACCGACGAAACAGTGCCATCGTAACTACGAGGTTCCGTCACGCCGGTGCCGGTGGCGTAGAGGATGATGCGAGCACCCCGCGCGGCGGGATTCTCCGGCGAATTTGCCGAGCCGTCGGCCTGATTCAGAATGGCGCCCTGTCCGGTACCGGAAGTGTCCTGCGAAAATAACGCGGGCGCCACGGGGCTCACAGGCAGAACTACTTCGGGAAACTGGCCATGGGACGAAACCACTCGCATCGTGGTGGTCGTTTTCCCGGCGGCCGAATAGGGAATTACCAGGTTCAGTTGACCTGATGAGACATAGAGCAGCGGAGCCGGGTATCCGTCGAATAACACCCGCACGTCTCCGAGAATGGTCGGGTATTGGCCGTTGGGCTGCACCGATCCCAGCACCGGCTCTGTGGCGCCGAATCCCAAGCCGAAGACAGAGACCAATTCCCCCGGCGCGACCGCAGCGCCATGGAAGCTCGCGGCATTCACCACACCGGCGGCGCCCGAGACTCCCAGCAGTCCATACGCCACCACGTGGCCGGTTTCAGTCGGCACGTACACCTTGCCGTTGGCGACCGTCGGGTTGGCGAATTTCGAGAAGCCGCCCAAAGTATCGCGCCCGCCGTTGATGTCGCTGTTCCACAATTCGTTGGCCAGATTAGCGGCATCGAATGCGTGGAGCACACCCAAAGCCGGTAGCGGCCGGCTGCTCAGGCTGGTCACCCAGAGGATTCCCGTGGCCGGCTCCGACCCGTTGGCCGATAGAGTCATGCCGCTGAATGGCAGCGCATTGCGGGCCACGCTGTTGGCGGAAACTGCCTGGGTTTGAAATACGCCGTTCAGCATGCGATAAGCGCTCAGCGGCGCGTTGAAAGGCCAAAAGTATGCAATGGGTCCATCCGCTCGCGGCCATAGCGCGGAATTGAATATGGCGAAACCTTTCGCCAGCGAGAAGGATTGCACCACTTGGGTATCGGACGCGACCTCATGACCCAAGTTGGTACGATCGAGCAGAACGGCCGCGCCGGACTTGCCGGCGGCGAACAGCAGATTAGTTCCAGGAATAAGCATCGGCCCATTGGAACCGAAGTCCAGGTCGCCATCGTTGAGGGCCGCCCACGTCGACGGTGTGAACCAGTCGGTTACCGTTGTATTGGCGGTGGTGGAAAGACGCAGCACGGTTTCGCTCCAGGATGACGCGCCGTCATAGCTGCCATTGCCGGTGACCAGATAGATGTTTCCCTCGTCATCGGCCGCCAGTCCCCGCCCGCTTTGCCAGATCGACGCTCCCGCGCCCGATGGAGTGGTGTTGAACACAGCCGTTTGCTGGGTCAAATCGGAGGCGTTGTACCCCATCAGCCAGCCATGCCACGGCCCAATATCGCCATGAGAGCCAAAGGCGACGTAAACCACGCCGTTCAGCAACAGCAGGCCCGGGCGCTGCAGGTGCTGGCCGGGATCGAAGGCGATCTTGCCGGCGATGACTTGTTCGAGACCGCCCCATCCGGTGCCCGTGACGGTGGCTTGAATCCGCGTAGGGCCATTGAATTTTTCAGCGCCGGTTACCAGGTCGAGCGCGTGCAGGAAGTACGCGTAATTGTTTTCCGTGCCGGTGTAGTGCACCACGTAGAGCGTCTGGCTGGCGACGTCGATCACCGGCGTGCCCAGGATGCCGATCTCCACGCGGATGTCGGTGAAGGGAAGCGCGGGAATATCGAAATCCGCCGGATTCACCGGAGGTCCGAGGTTCACTTTCCATAATGGTTCCGTGCCAGTGGCGCCGTCGGCGTCGAATGCGTAGACGCTGTTGTGCATCGTCGCCACATAGAGCGCGTTGCGCTTGCCTTTGGCCGCAAACGTCAGTTTGGGTACGTAAAGCGGCTGTGCGTAGACTTGGCCATCCACGGGGAAACTGAAAAGCTTTCCGAACCGCGCGGGATTCACGTTGCCGATGTTGAGCGTGACTTCGCTGAGGTTGGCGCTGGTGCGGTTATTGTCGTAGTTCACCGTCCAGACGGGAGTCTGCGCGTACATCGGCCCGCTCAAGCAAGCCACAGCGAACGTGACCCGTGCCAGGCGCGTCAAGGCGCCCACCCAGGCGCCACGTAGGCGTAGAACAGGACGATCAACCCCGTCACCGATGCCAGTAACACGCTGTGGCGGAGCGTGAAACGGAACAGGCGGCCCTCGTCGGCCGCGTGCATGGCAGTGGCTGCCGATGCCACCGCGACACTCTGCAAGCTGATCATTTTGCCCATCACGCCGCCGGCAGAATTGGACGAGGCCATCAGCACCGGGTTCATGTTCAAGCTTCCGGCGGTGATCACTTGCAGGTTGCCGAACAGCGCGTTGGCGGATGTGTCGCTTCCGGTAAGAAACACGCCCAGCCAGCCCAGCATGGCGCTGAAGAACGGAAAAATTGCGCCGGTGGCGGCAAATGCCAGGCCCAGGGTCACGGTGGCGCCGGAATAATTCATCAGAAAAGCCAGGCCCATCACGGAGGCAATCGTGAGTTCGGCCAGCAGCAATTGACGGACGGTCGAGGTGAACACTTTGCCAAACTCTGCGGCGGGCATACGTAACACCAGCGCCGTGAGCAGCGCCGCGATCAGGCAGGCGGTGCCCGGAGCCGCGAACCAATTGAAATTATAAATCGCCGGGTAGGGCGACGGATTGGCCACCACCGGCGGCATGCGCTGGATCAGATTATGCAGCCCGGGCCAGGGAAAAACTTTACTAAGGCTGCTCAGCTCAGTCTGAATCGGTTTATAGCCCCATAGCAGCACCAGCACGACCAGCAGCGCATACGGCGTCCAGGCCAGCAGCAGCTCGCCCATGGGATGCTGCGGCGGCTTCACCTGCTTTGTGCTGTGCTCGTCGAAATTGAATTCGTCTTTTGGTTTCCACAAGCGGAACAGCAGTACCAGCGCGCCGATGGCGGCGAGCGAACTCAAAATGTCGGTGAGCTGCGGGCCAATATAATTCGATACCAGGAACTGCGTGCCGCCGAAAGCCACGCCGCACAGCACGGCGGCGGGCAGCACGCCCTTCAGCGCTTTCCATCCGCCCATGACGTAGACCAGGTAGCCGGGCACGATGAGCGAAACCGGCGCGCAGATGCGGCCAACGCCCGCGCTCAGCCGGTCCACCGGCAATCCGGTGATGACGCCCAGAGTCACGATGGGCGTGCCGATCGAGCCAAACGCCACCGGCGCGGTGTTGGCCAACAAGCAAATGCCGGCTGCGTAGAATGGCGAGAACCCCAACCCGGTGAGCATGGCGGCCGAGACCGCGACCGGCGTTCCAAATCCCGCAGCGCCTTCGATGAACGCGCCGAACGCGAACGCGATAAGCAGCGCTTGCAGGCGGCGATCCTCTGTGAGGCTGCCAACGGAATCCTTGACCAGCTGGAATTTTCCGGTTTGCACCGTGATGTTGTAAAGCAGAATGGCGGTGAACACCACCCAGCCGATCGGGAACAGTCCGAAGGCCGCGCCATAGGTGGTCGCCAGCACCAGCTTGTCTACCGGCATGCCGTAAACGAACACCGCCACCAGCGCCGCCGCGCTGAGTCCGGAGAGCGCTGCCATCCACGCCGGCTTGCGCAGCACTCCTAACAAAATGAGCAGCGTGAAAATGGGGATAGCGGCGACCAGCGTCGAGAGCGCCAGGCTGCCGCCGACCGGAGTGTAGTTGTGCTGCCACATAGGGTGATCAATTATGATAACCCTCTTTATTCCCGGGCGATCACCAGTTGCGCCAGCTCTTCCATGTGGTCCACCAGAATGTCCGGCGGATGCTCCGCAAACGTCTCGGGTTGAAATCCCCAGGTCACGCCGCAGGCCGTCACCAGCGCGTTGCGCGCCGTCTGCACGTCGACGCCGCTATCGCCCACCATCATGGTCTGAGCGCGATCGGCTCCGCATTCGGCGATCAGCGTTTCGACGCCGATTGGATTCGGCTTCTTGTGCGGAAAACTGTTGCCGCCGTAGACCTGGCGAAAATGCGCGCTGAGCCCGAGGCCGTCCACAATTGCCTGGCTCATCTTTACCGGCTTGTTGGTGAGAATCGCCATCACGACGTTGGCTGCGAGGAAGCGGTCGAGCGCCTCGCGCACGCCGCGATAGAGCACCGTGTGGTCCAGTTTATGATCGCGATAATACGCCAGGAAAAAATCCAGCGCCTGCTGCACCTTGGCCGGCGTGGCATGCTCCCCGAGCGCCCGGCGCATCAACTCCGGCGCGCCGTTGCCGACGTAGGAATACACGGCGTCGTTTTCGATCGGCGCCAGGCCCAGATGGCCGCGGGCGGCGTTGACAGCGTTCGCCAGATCGAGTTTGGAATCGATGAGCGTGCCGTCCAGGTCGAAAATCAACAATCGCATGAGACGGAGCTCTGACTGTATTTTATCCGGCGGTAGCGCGTTTGCGCGCCGATTGCACGCGGCGCGGCGGTTTGCGGCGAAGTCGCGGCTCTCCCAATTTGTATTCGACCATCTTGCGCTGCAAGGTATTACGGTGGATCCCGAGGAGCTTGCTGGCCGCCGAGCGGTTGCCAGCCGTACCCGCCAGCGCGCGCTGGATCAGGGTCTTTTCCAAAATCTCCACGGCCTCTTCCAGGAAGAAGCCGCTTACAAACAGATGCTCCACCAAACTTTCGAATCGTTCTTTCATGTCGTAATTTCGCGTCACACTTCTGCTTCCGGAAGATTGCGCACGCCCTTTTTCATGGCGTCGTCCCAAATGCTTTTTACCCGATCGTAGTGCTTCTTGAATCCTTCTCTCAGGTCGCGCGGCGCCAGTCTCGCTACCAGGTGCGATGCATCGATCAAGTATGGCGCAATGCGCGAGCGGATCACCGAACGGGGCGGCTTGTCGCCCGGAGTAAACGCCACAATGGCCAGCACCAGGGCGATGGCCAGCAGCAATCCGCGTACCATCCCGAATGCCGCGCCCAAAAACCGATCGAACCAGGAAAGGCCGGCCACTTTCAATAGCTTGTTCAATAGCGCGCCAACAATCGCGCCCAAAATCAGCACGCCGCAAAAAATCAAAAAGAATCCGCAAAAATTTGCGATGGCCGGTGAGCTTACGTAAGGCCGCAGGAACCCTCCTGCCGAAGCGTAGAACCAAAGGCCGCACAACAGCCCCACCACGGCGGCGGCCAATCCGACTACTTCCCGGGAAAACCCTTTTCTGAGCGCGCTTACCAGTGAGATCAACACCAGAAGCACGATGACGGCGTCCAGCCAGTTCATAGGCTGCGGCCGGTGAGCAGCCTGAATGCCTCCAAATATTTGTCGCTGGTTCTGCGCGCAACGTCGACAGGAAGCGGCGGCGCCGGAGGCTGCTTATTCCAGCGAATCGATTCCAGATAGTCGCGGACATACTGCTTGTCGTAAGAATTTTGCGCGCGCCCAGGCTGGTAGTCGTCGAGCGGCCAGAACCTCGACGAATCCGGCGTAAGCACTTCATCACCGAGAATCAGCTTGCCGCCTGCCATGCCGAATTCAAATTTTGTGTCTGCGATAATGATGCCGCGCGGCCGTGCGTATTCCGCCGCCCGCGAGTAAATGCTGAGCGTCAAATCGCGAAGCTGTTCAGCCAGCGCCTGGCCAGTGACGGCGGCCATTTGCTCGAAGGAAATATTTTCATCGTGGCCGGTTTGCGCTTTGGTGGATGGCGTGAAAATCGGTTCCGGCAAGCGATCGCTTTCCTTCAGTCCGGCCGGCAGACGGATGCCGCACACCGTACCGGATTGCCGGTATTCCTTCCAGCCCGAGCCTGCCAGATAGCCGCGCGCCACGCACTCGATCTGCACCATGTCGGCGCGCGTGACCAGCATCGACCGGCCTTCGAGCTGGCTGCGAAACGGCTGCAGCACGGCGGGATAGTCGTCGACCGACGCGGTTTGAAAATGCGTGGGCGTCACGGATTTGAGAAAGTTGAACCAGAACACCGAAAGCTGCGTGAGCACGCGGCCCTTTTCGGGAATGCCGGTAGGCAGCACGCAATCGAACGCCGAGAGGCGATCGGTCGCGACGATCAGCAGGCGGTCGCCGACGACGTAAACGTCCCGTACCTTGCCCCGCGAATGGAGTTCCACTCCGGGCAGATTCGTTTGCAGAATAATGTGCTCTTCAGTGGATTTCAATGGCTGCCTTCAGATTTTACTCGGGGGACTCCACAAATGATACCGCGCTGGAGAATTTTGTCAAACGCAAAAATTGCAAGCGCTCACAGGCAAACACGAACGGCTTGCGCATCAATCTGTTTGCCGACCGCGGACAGAGTCTCCAGAGGTAAACGCTGTTGGATATCCTGGAACAGTTCGTTCTCCTCGCGTCGAATGTGGCGCCGCAGCAGGCCGCAGAATTCCCGCAGCAGCGGCCCGGTCGGAGCCACGCGCATCGTTTCGACCATTCGCTCGAGCGCGCGATGATCGGCAATCAGCTCGGCGATGGACGGAACGTCGCCCAGCGCGGCGCGGATCGCCGGAAATAATGTGTTCTCCTCGATTCCGAAATGATTAGTCAGCTCGATCTCGTAGCGGTCGATGATGCGCTGCGCCAGCCTGCCCAGATTTTCAGCTGACCCATCGCCGGCCATCGCGCGCTCCGTCAAAATGCAAAGCGCCAGACCGTTGTGGTGTTGCTGAGACAACGGAATCAGGGCGGGATCGCGCAACATGCTTCATTCTACCGCTCGCCGCAAATCGGACCACGCCGGGCACCCGTTGTAGGGGCGGGTTTCAAACCCGCCCTTCCGCGTTATCAGCCGCAACCAGAAGGAGCGGTTTATACTGGGCCGCATGGCATTTTGCGTGAATTGTGGCGGACAGCTTGGCGATGCGGCAGCTTTTTGTGGCAGTTGTGGACGCCCCGTGGGCGCTGGCGCCGCGCCTCCCACTCCGGATCTTGAGCCGCTCGACTACACCATTCAAGGCGACAATCTACAAGTCGCGCGCGTCCGTCTCAAGAGCGGACAAGAGGTCTACGCCGAAGCCGGGAAGATGGTTTACAAAACCAGCAACGTGGCGTGGGAAACCCGTATGAGCGGCAGCACGCTGGGAGAAAAATTGCTAGGAGCCTTGCGGCGCACCGTCACCGGCGAATCGCTGTTCCTGACGTACTTCCGCTCCAATGGTCCGGGCGAGGTAGGATTCGCCGGCAACTATCCGGGCCGTATTCAGGCCTTCGATCTGGCCGCGGGGCAAAGCATCATGGCCCAGCGCGACGCGTTTCTGTTCGCGCAGCCATCGGTCACGCTGAATGTGGCGCTGGTGAAGAAGCTGGGCGCGGGATTTTTCGGCGGCGAGGGATTCATCCTGGAAAAACTGACCGGTCCCGGTACGGTTTTCATCCACGCCGGCGGCGACTTTATCGAATTCAATTTGAACGCCGGCGAATTACTGCAGGTGGACACCGGCTGCATTGTTGCGTTCGATGAATCGGTGGACTACGACATCCAACTCGCCGGTGGCATCAAGACCGCGCTGTTCGGCGGCGAAGGATTTTTCCTGGCGACGATGACCGGGCCCGGGCGCGTGATCGTTCAAAGCATGACCATCAACAAGCTGCGCCGCGAGCTTGCGCCGGCGAGGCACGGCGGCGATGAGCACAGCCCGCTGGGCGCGCTGGGCGGAATTCTAGGGAGCGAAGATTAGAACCGAAGACCGCTCCCTATGGTCGCGGCTCTGTAAGCAGGGAGCGGGTTCCAGCCTACCGGATCGGCGAGTAGGCCGTCGCCTTGAATAGCGAAATTTGAATCACGCTCGCAATCTGTCCGTGCTTCTCAATGGATTCCTTGCGCACTTTCTGCCATTCAGGATCGGAGCCGAAAGCGTCCCAGGCTTTTTCGCGCGCCGCCAGATTTTCGAACGGTATCAGGTAAGTAAGGCTGGGCAAGTTCGCGCCGATGAGCGTGGACGTATACAGGATCGGGTGAATCCCCACCCGGTGAAAGATGCGGATTTCCGGACCGGCGAAGCGCTCATGCAGCGCTTTGAGCTGGCGCCAGGTGGGCGAGTGATAGACGCGCAGCTCGAAAATGCGCGGCGTTTTGGGCGGATCGGCGAGAGCGGAAACTTCGGGGCTGTAGTCGGTGGCTTCAAGCACCGTGCGGCTGGCCTGATCGAAGGCCGGCTCGGGTGCGCTTTCCCACTTTTCAAAAGCGGCGGACAATTCCTTGTCGGCTGCGAGCTTGTGATGAATGTCCCACATCTGTTCGAGCGACTGGTGCCCAACAATGGCGGCCATCTGAGGCATGTGGGGCGCAACTAGGGCTTCGAGAAAGATCTTTGGCCCCTGGTGCACGCGGGTGAGCGCCGGCAGCCCGATGTTACTGAAATAATCGTGCATGCGCGCCACTTGCGCGCCCTGCTGTAGGTAGAAATTTTCCAGAACGTAGATGCGGGTCCGCTTGCCTTCCGCGGCAGAGGCCGAGCTGGGCGCCGCCATCATACCGAGGCCTCCCAGCGTCGTTCCGAAGAACGCCCGCCGCTTCATACGCCCAAATCCGGCACCGGCTGCAGCGCGTCGTTGAAGCGGTTGGTGAAATTCGCCACGCAAATGACTAGCGTCAATTCCACGATTTGCGCTTCAGTGAAATGCTTCTTCAATTCCTCGACCGAGCCCTCGCGAATGCCGGCCGCGCCGCGCGTGACTCGCTCGGCATAGAGAATGGCGGCTTTGTCTTTGTCGTCGAACAGCGGGCTGCGCTGATAAAACGCCAGCGCCTGAACCTGTTCCGGCGTCACGCCGACCTTTTTCGACGAAGCGACATGCGCTTTCATGCAGTATTCGCAGCCGTTGATCAGCGCGGTTTTCAGGTAGGCCAGCTCTTTGTAGCGCGGCTCGAGCGTGCCTTTGTTCATGATGGCGCCGTAGAGCGGCAGAAAGGCCTGCAGGACACCGGGCGCGTGCGCCATCACGCCGAAAAAATTGGGCATGAAACCATTGGCGCCAGTAAGCTTGGCGTAAATTTCCTGCAATTCAGGCGCGGCTTTGTCTTTGGTAAGGGGCTGGATTACGGGCATGCGGTCATTGTAATCCGTGGAAGGGCGGGTTTGAAACCCGCCCTTTGCAGTTCTATGGCTGAACCGCGTATTTCGGCAGCCCGCAATGCACGCATTTCCTGGCGAAAAAGCCCTTGTTGTACCACCACTTTGCCGCAAACCACTTTCCGCACCGCGGACACCGCCACGAGCTGAGATGGAACCCCGCGATAATGAGAGTTGCCAGCCAGGCGATCGCGAATGCGAACAAAAGCGAGAAATTATGAAACAAAGTGAAGGAAAGTAGACCGGCGATGGACATCATCGGTACGTAGCCGAGAAAGGCGAACCAATACAAGTTTCTGATTTTCTTGTACCGCCTCCACGCGTCGGTGTAGTCGTCTGGCAATGGTGTGGGCATTGTAGTAGTTCGCCCAACGGATCGGCAACCGGGTTTCAAACCCGCCCTTTTCAACAATTCCCCCGCAATTTTGCTACAATGATTACAGATAACATGGCCGGCAATCTATACAATCCAGGCGCGCAGGTCGAGCACGGCAAGTTCGGGCTCGGCACCGTCCTGTCGTTTAGCGAAGAACGCATTGTGATCAAGTTCGACGATCACGGCGAGAAGAAGTTCGTCACCACCATGGTTCTGACCTCGCTCAAGAAGAGCGACCGGCAACCCCCCGCCGAGAAGCGTGCCGCGCGCCGCAAGAAGGCCGTGCCCGCCGTCGCCGCCCACTAGTCGCACAGGAATCGATCCTTTGAACGCCCGCCAAAAACGTCTTTTCGAGGAATCCCGAAAGAAAAATCCGGATCTCAAAATGCCCGAGATCCAGCCGGTGTCGAACTGGAGTGAGGACGACCTGGCGCTGATCAAACAGGGCGTCGGCGACAAGTCCGGTCGCCCGCCATCGGCTTCAGGCGCTGCGTCGTCGGAACAGTCGGAAGCAGGCGGCGAACAGATCGGCACCGTGGTCACCTACTT
This sequence comes from Candidatus Solibacter usitatus, assembly GCA_016185465.1. GTDB lineage: Bacteria > Acidobacteriota > Terriglobia > Bryobacterales > Bryobacteraceae > JACPNO01. Next base: position 17,042 of record JACPNO010000020.1, on the reverse strand, counting down.
CGAAGACAAGGGATTCGGCTTCGTCCGCCCGGATGGCGGCGGCCGCGATATTTTCTTCCACATTTCCCGGTTGAATCAAGGACAACCGACCGACCTGGTGCCTGGCGCGCGCGTGGCCTACGAGCTGGGCATGGACCGCACTGGCAAGATGGCTGCGGCGAGTGTGCGCGTTGTGCCTGCCGAAGCTGCGCCTCCAGCCGCGCCAGCGGCGCCGACAGCCTAATCAGACCTCAGAAGTTTTCCAGCAGCCAGGCGTCGCTGGTTTGGGTGGTGCCCGTGATTGCCAGATAGCGGCCGTCAGGGGAAGGAACGGCCCAGCCGTAAGGACTGCCCTTCAGCTGCCAAAGCACGCGCGCGTTCCCGTGAAGGTCGACATAGAGCAAAGTGGCGACATTTGGTTGTGACTGACTGGTCAAGTAAAAACCTTTGCTGTCCGCTGAACACCAGATGTGTGTGATCGCGGACCATCCTTTCACCGCGAATTCGGACTGAGTTTCACCAGCGGGACTGATGATGCGAAGGCGGTCTGCAGAGGGGCCGCCGATGACAACGGCCATTCCCGAACCGTCGGGAAAGACGTCGAGGTTTTTGCCTCCCGCGACCCGCGCCAGCTCGCGCCTCTTCCTGGTGACCAGATCGTATGACGAGAGAACCAACTGCTTTTGCTCCTCCCATGCATACACACAGAATGCCGACGGAAGCCTGGCGCACGATATTTGATTAAACTCTGGCTCCGTGTTCCACATGAATTGGGCCGGGCCACCGGACATCGGCGCGCGCATCAACCTCACTGGCGCGGACTGCGTCGCGTAAAAGACCCATTCACCGTCGGGACTGAGTCCCCAGGTTGTCTTGTCTTCAGGGCTGGCAAACACAGTCTCAACCGTAATCTGGTCAATACCCTGCTTGTAGATATCGGAATGCCCGTTTCGATCCGAAACAAATACGACAGCCTTACTGTCAGGTGTCCAAGCCCTCGAGTACTCTTCGGACTCGTCGAGGGTCAGCCGCCTGGGCGTCTTTAGA
>JACPNO010000020.1:0-15957 GCA_016185465.1 Candidatus Solibacter usitatus | reverse complement strand
CACCGGCTTGGAGCTCCGATACGTAGATGTGAGCCTGACCACTCCTTTTCGCGACCGTCAAACGCTTTCCGTCCTTGCTGGCGTTGAAACCGAGGATGGCAGATTCCGCCCAATCGGCAATTCGTCTGGGCTTTCCGGCGGGTTCACCGGTTAGCACATTGGTCTTGATCTCCCACAGATTGACTCCTCCAGATTGCCTGAGGGAGTAGATGATGCGCCCGTCGGGAAGCCAAGAAAATGGCCCATGTAACTCAGAATCCGACACCACCGTCGTCGGGCGTTCGCCTTTCAGGTCACGGCTCTCGATGATTATCTCGGAATACGCTTCGCGAAGCTTACAGTAAGCGATCCGCCGCCCGTCCGGAGCCCAGCCCGGAAGATCAAACATCTCTCCTGGCGTCGCTGCTACAACTTTCCTCGGGTGGTCTCCATTGGACGCCATTACCCAGATTTCGCGCCATCCAAATCCATAACCAGCAACGGTGTCCACAACATCCCCAAAAGCAACGAGGGAACCATCAGGGGAGAAGCTGGGCAAGTTGCCACGCTCACTGAGCTTCCGTGGCTTGTCGCCTTGAACGGAAATCGTCCAGATACCAGGGACATCAACGCCTGCCATTGCGGCGACTGCGACTGCGGCTAGCTTCGCTCCGTCTGGAGACCAAGATGTGGCAAGCAAACCTTCGGTTTGAGGAAGCGTGCGGGTTTCGCCGGTGGCGAGGAGTTTGAGATGGATGCCGTTCGCATCGGTATAGGCCACATACTTGCCATCAGATGAAATGATCGCCCACAATACGGGATTTTCCGAAGGGTTTGCCGTCAGCCTACGCTGCTTCAGTTCTTGCGGCGCAGCCGGTTGACGCGAGGTGTACCAAAGCACGCTCAGCACGGCCACCAGCACGGCGACCACGCCCACCAGCACCCCTGCTAGCAGAGGCGGTCGACGGGTGACGACAGGAGCCTTAGCCGTTCCAGCTGTAGCCGCAGTCCGCCCCGATTCCGTATCGCGCTTCAGGCGTTTGAGCGCAGCCTGCATTTCCGACGCACTCTGATACCGGACATCCCGATCCTTCTCCAACGCCGTCCGGATAATCTCGCCCAATTGCTCTGGCAAATCAGGCCGCAATCGCAGCGGCGCGATGGGCTCCTGGCTCAAAATCGCGTGGAACACCACCGCCGTCGTGTTCCCTTGGAATGGCCGCTGGCGGGTGGCCATCTCATACAGCACCACACCGAACGAGAACAGATCGGTGCGCGCGTCCAGTTCTTCGCCCCTCGCCTGCTCCGGAGACATGTAGGCGACCGTTCCCAGCGCGGTGCCGGGGCTGGTGATCAGGTCGTCCGTCATCGGCGCGGTTGCAACTTCAGAGCCCGGCGCCGCGGCTGGCCGATTCGCCGCCTGCTTCGCCAGACCAAAATCCATGATCTTGGCCTGCCCGCGCGTCGTGATGAAAATATTTGACGGCTTGATATCGCGATGCACGATGCCTTTCGCGTGAGCGGCGCTCTGCGCATCGGCAATTTGAATTCCCAGGTCGAGCAGTTCCTCGACGCTCAACGGTTTTCCCGCGATGCGCTGGCGCAGCGTCTGGCCTTCCAGAAGCTCCATGGCCAGAAACGGCCGCCCGCCGGATTCGCCGATATCGTGCAGCGTGCAAATGTTGGGATGATTCAGGGCTGACGCGGCGCGGGCCTCACGCTGAAACCGCTCCAGCGCGGAGTGGTCGCTGACAAACTCCTCCGGCAGGAATTTCAGCGCCACTGTGCGGCCCAGGCGGGTATCCTCGGCCTTGTAGACTACGCCCATGCCGCCGGCGCCGAGCTTCTCCAGGATGCGGTAGTGGGAGACTATCTGGCCAGTCATCAACCTGCCCGTAACGTCCCTGAAGCATAATGCCTTCAGGCATCTGGACGCAATCGGTGCCCCCTGCGATATACTGTAAAGACGCCCTTTAGTCCGTAACGATCATGTTTGAAAACCTATCGGAAAAGCTGCAGCGGACGTTCAAGAACCTCCGCGGCGAAGGGAAATTGACGGCTGAAAATATGGAAGCCGCGCTGCGGGAGATCCGCGTCGCGCTTCTGGAAGCCGACGTCAATTTCCGGGTGGTCAAGCAGTTGATCGAAAACATCCGCGCCAAAGCTATGGGCGAGGAAGTACTTACCGCGCTCTCGCCCTCGCAGCAGGTAGTCGCCATCGTGCGCGATGAGCTTATCCGCATCCTGGGCAGCCACGAATCCAAGCTGCGCTTCGCCAATGAGCCGCCGTCGGTGATCATGGTGGTGGGCCTGCAGGGATCGGGCAAAACCACCTCCACCGGCAAGCTGGCCCGCTGGCTTTCGCGCAACGAACATCGCCCGCTGATGGTTTCGGTTGACGTATACCGTCCTGCTGCTCGCCAGCAGCTTGGCATTTTGGGCCGCGATCTCTCGCTGCCGGTTTATCCGGGAACGCCGGAAGAGACCGCCCCGCTCGATCTGGCCCGCTCGGCTCGCCGGGAAGCCGCCAACACCGGGCGCGACGTGCTGCTGGTGGATACCGCCGGCCGTCTGCACATTGACGACACGTTGATGACCGAGTTGACGCAATTGCGCGAGGAACTATCGCCGGTCGAGATTCTGTTCGTGGCCGACGCCATGACCGGTCAGGACGCCGTCAAGAGCGCCGATGAGTTTCACAAGCGCCTGGGCATTACCGGCGTGATTCTCACCAAAATGGACGGCGATGCCCGCGGCGGCGCGGCGCTCTCCATCCGCCAGGTCACCGGGCAGCCGCTGAAATTCGTGGGCGTCGGGGAAAAGCTGGATGCCTTCGAGGCGTTTCACCCGGATCGCGCGGCTTCCCGCATTCTGGGCATGGGCGACGTTTTGTCGTTCATCGAAAAGGCCGAAGAGGTCATCGACAAGAAGCAGGCCGTCGAGATGCAGCGCAAGCTCATCGAGAACGACTTCACGCTGGAGGATTTTCGCGATCAGCTGCGCCAGATTCGCAAGCTTGGGCCGCTGGAATCGATCATGAAAATGATGCCGCAGGTGGGCATCATGAAAGACCTGAAAAACGTCAAAGTGGACGATAACGAGATTACCCGCACGGTGGCGATTATCGACTCGATGACCCCCCGCGAGCGGGCCAATCACATGCTGATCAACGGCAGCCGGCGGCGGCGAATTGCCCGCGGCAGCGGCACTACCGTGCAGGAAGTAAACCAGTTACTGAAACAGTACGCGCAGGCGCGCAAGATGATGAAAAGCTTCTCCGGAGGATTTCTGGGTAAGAAGCTGGGTAAAATGAAATTGCCGGTATTTTGAGTCAGGAGAGAGAATGTTGATGATTCGTTTGGCGCGGTTTGGCGCCAAGAAGAAACCGTTTTACCGCGTGGTGGTGATCGATAAGGAACATGCGCGCGACGGCCGCAATCTGGAAGTGGTGGGCCATTACAACCCGCTAACCCATCCGGCCAAAGTGGACTTGAAGCATGACCGCATCGAGCACTGGACCAAAGTGGGCGCGCAGATGTCGGAGACCGTGGCCCGGCTGGTGAAGAAGAATCCAGCCACTGAAGCGCAACCCGCCGCTTGAGAAGGGCGTCACTTTACGATTAGGAGGGCCGGGAGATGAAGCAGCTCATTGAAGACATCGCAAAGGCTCTAGTCGATATCCCGGAGGAAGTGCTCGTGAAAGTAGTTGAAGGCGAGCAGGTGACGGTGCTCGAGTTGCGCGTGGCGCAGAGCGACCTCGGCAAGGTGATCGGGAAGCAGGGGCGCACGGCCCGCTCTATCCGCACGATTCTCGGAGCCGCCGGCATGAAGCTGAACCGGCGTTTCACGCTCGAAATTCTGGAGTGAGCGACCGTTGGGTCACGCTGGCGATTCTGGGCAAAACCCGGGGCAATCGCGGTGAGTTGACGGCGGTGGGGTTCAGCAAGCCGGAACGATATCCAGGTCTCAAGCAAGTGTTTCTATTCGCGCCGGGGGCCGTGACGGGTGTGCCGCGGGTGGTCGAATCGGTGTGGCAGCATGGCGAGCGGCTGATTTTCAAATTCATCGGCGTGGATTCGATTTCCGACGCCGAGCGATTGGTGGGCTCTGAAGTCCGCCTGCCGTTTGCCGAACGGCTGGAGCCCGAGCCGGGAGAGTATTTCGAGAGCGACCTGGTGGGCTGTGAAGTGGTCGAGCGGAGCGGCAACGTGCTGGGCCGCGTGACGGGGTGGCAGGATGGCGGTGGGCCGCGGTTGCTCATTGTGAATGATGATTTGCTGATTCCCTTCGTCAAGGCTATTTGCGTCGGAATCGATCCGGCGGCCGGGAAAATCGTGGTGGAATTGCCGGAAGGGCTGAAGGATTTGAACCGCTCGTGATTTTTCATGTGCTGACGATTTTCCCGGAATTTTTCCGGGGACCTTTCGAGCACGGCGTGGTGGCGCGCGCCCGGCAAACGGGGGGAGTGGAAATCCACCTCCACAACCTGCGAGACTGGACTCACGATCGTCACAAGACGGTGGATGACCGCCCGTTTGGCGGCGGCGAAGGCATGCTGCTCAAGCCGGAGCCGTTGTTCGCGGCGGTGGAATCGATCTGGCCGGAGCGGGATCGATCGCGCCGGGTGATTTTGCTGTCGGCGCAGGGACGCAAGTTCGATCAAGCGGCGGCCCGACGGTTAAGCCAGGCGGCGGAATTGCTGCTGATCTGCGGCCGCTACGAGGGCGTGGATGAGCGCGTGGCCGAGCATCTGGCCGATGAGGAGCTGTCGATCGGCGACTACGTGCTGAGCGGCGGGGAACTGGCCGCGGCGGTGGTAGTGGACGCGGTGGCGCGGCTGCTTCCTGGAGTTTTGGGGAATGAGGATTCGGCGGTATTTGAATCCTTTGGAGAAGTATCGGGCGAGGAGCGGCCGGGAATCCTGGATTGCCCGCAGTACACGCGGCCCGCGGAATTTCGCGGATGGAAAGTGCCCGAGATCTTGTTGGGTGGCAATCACGAAGAAATTCGCCGCTGGCGAAAGCAGGCGGCGCTGGAGAAAACGGCCCGGCTGAGGCCGGATTTGTTGAGAAACGTGGAATAGGCAATTTTGCCGGGACGGACAACGACGATGATGAATGCGCTGGTAACGAAATTTATTCAAAAAAAGAAACGCACCGATCTGCCTGTGTTTCGTCCGGGCGACACGGTGCGCGTGCACGTAAAGATCAAGGAAGGCGACAAAGAACGTTTGCAGGCCTTTGAAGGGGCCGTCATTGCGCGCAAGAACACGGGCATGGGCGAAACCATCACCGTGCGCAAAGTCAGCTTTGGCCAGGGCGTGGAGCGCATTTTTCCGTTGCAGGCCAAGATCATCGACAAGATCGAAGTGGTTCGAACCGGGCAAGTCCGCCGGGCCAAGCTGTATTATCTGCGCGGCTTGAAGGGCAAGGCCGCACGTCTTCGCGAGCGCGAGTGAGCTGAGCCGCATAGAATGCCGCTGGCCGCCGCGGGCTTGCAATGCAAGGGCACCTTCGAGCGTGAACTGCGCGCGCGCGGCTATCGCAGCGTTGCCGGCGCCGACGAGGCGGGACGCGGGTCGCTATTTGGCGCAGTGTTTGCGGCCGCGGTGATCCTTTCTCCCGAGCGCCCGATTCGCGGGCTCAACGACAGTAAGCAGCTGGAGCCGGACCGCCGGGAAGTGCTGGCCGCGCGCATTCGCGAGCGCGCCGTTTCCTGGGCCGTGGCTGCGGTCGACGCCGCCACCATCGATCGCGTGAATATTTACCAAGCTTCCCGGCTGGCCATGAAACGAGCCATCGAGCAGCTTTCGCCCGCCGCCGATTTCCTGCTCATCGACGCTGTGCCGCTGGCGCTGTCTGTTCCGCAGCAGCCATTGATTCACGGCGACGCGCGCTGTCATGCCATCGCGGCTGCGTCGATCCTGGCTAAGACGGCGCGTGATGAGTGCATGCGCCAGTGGGACGTCATTTTTCCGCAATACGGCTTAGCCCGGCACAAGGGCTACGATACGCCGGAGCATCAGCGGGCGCTTGAGCTGCACGGCCCCACGCCGCTGCACCGCATGAGCTTCGAGCCGGTGCGGGCGCGGTCGCTCTATCCCTGGGAAACCGACCCGCGGCAGATGGAATTGTTTGTCATGGAAGCGGGCGCATGACGGTCGAACCGCCGGTAGCCGTAGTCCCGCCGAAGCGCCGCTGGTACCATCGCGTAACCACGGTTCTACTGGTGATTTTCTGCTTTGAGCTGGGTTGTTTTCTGATGGCGGCTCCGTGGTGGGGAGCGTTTTGGGAGAACAACTTTTTCGCTTCGCTGGTGGGTGATTCGGTTTGGAGCAATGCGTACTTTCGCGGCGCGGTGAGCGGAATCGGGGTTCTCAACCTCTACGTTTCACTCGCCGAGTTGTTCGGCATGAAAAAGTAAATGGACATCGAATCCGTGCGGCGTTTCTGCCACACGCTTCCCGCAACGACCGAAGATATCCAGTGGGGTGACGAGCTGCTGTTTCGCATCGGGCGAAAGATTTTCGCCATGGCCAGCCTGGATGCGGCGGCGTCCGTTCGTTTGTCGTTCAAATGCACGCCGGAGGAATTCGCCGAGCTGACCGAGCGGCTCGGAATCATTCCCGCGCCGTACGTGGCCCGCTATCACTGGGTGGCTCTGGAGCAGTGGGACGCGCTACCTGCGGCGGAATTGAAGCGGCGGATTCAGGAGTCCTATGAGCTGGTGCGCGACAAGCTGCCGGCCAAGGTGCGGGCGAGAATCTTGCGGCGCCGTGTTTCGGGGAAGCGCTCGATCGCGTAGCGCACGGTGGTGCGGGGCAGAGTCGGGCCTTGGGCGAGGAGGAATTGCTCCAGGCGGCGCGGGTCGGTTTTGCCGGCCTCGCGCAGCAGCCAGCCGGACGCTTTGTGCATAAGGTCCTCCTGATCGCCGGCGAGCGCTGCGGCCAGGCGGTAGACCGTATCCAGGTGCGCTCCTTTTCTGGCAGGCTTGACGAATGCGACCACGCCGGCGCGGCGCACCCAGAGATTTGGCGATGTGGTCCAGGCGGCGTATTCTTTGGCGAGTGGGGGAAACTGCTCGAGCAGCGGGCTCAGAATCTGCATGGATAACGCATCCGTCAGCGCCCAGTTGTCGCAGCGACTCGCGAGCAGCCAGCGTTTGGCATCAGCGGCCAGAGTGGCTTGAAAATGCCGCTGATACCGGATCAGCAGCGTCAGGCCGAGCGATCTGGCTTCGATGTAGCGGTCGTGCATCAGGATGTCACAGAAACTTACGGCGTTGGCATAAGTCCAAGTCTGGCGAATTTGCTGATGGAGTTCGCGGGCGATGCGGCGCACGCCGGGCGTCGAGATTCCGCACACGTAAACTTTTTCCCACGGTTTGAAAAAGCGGCGCTGTGACGCTGCCACCTGGGGGTCGGCGGCCACCTTCATCGCGGCGCGGGCCTGGCGAGCCAGTTGCTGCGGCGTCATGCGGGAGTCTTCAAGTCCGCGAAGACAAAACCGTCGCGCTCGACAACCTCGCCCACCGCCATATCCACTGCGTTGCGGAACATGGGTCCGTCGTAGACGAACGTATGGAACTCGCCGTTTTCGCCGCATGGGTCTACGGTCGCGGGCAAATCGTCCAGAAGTTGCGCGTCGAAATCGCGGCCGGCAAAATCACGCGAGAGCACGCGCGGATCGACGCACGTCAGCCTGGCGCGCAGACCGGCGCCGATCATTTCGCGGGCGAGTTCCGCCGTGGGCAAATTCCATAGCGGGAAAACCGGCTCGAGACCCGTGCCCTGCAACTGCCGCTCACGATACTCGCGAATATCGCGCAAGAAAAGATCGCCGAACGCAATGGCGGTGAATCCATCCGCGACCGCGCGCCGGCATACGCCGGCCATACGGATCTCGTACTCGGCGTTGGAACACGGCCAGGGCAGGGGAACGCTCCACAGCGGGAGGCCGGCGGCTTGCGCCTGACGCTCCACCAACTCGCGCCGCACGGCATGCATGGCGACGCGGTCGAATGCTTCGTTGAGGGTGGTCAGCAGTCCGGCGATATTCCATTCGGGCTGCTGCCGGAGCCGATGCAGAGACCACGCGCTATCTTTGCCGCTGCTCCAGGAGAGAAGTAATTTCTTTGGGTCCGGCATGCCGGTGTCGCTAGAATAGCAGAGCATGCCCAGCGTCATCGTCGTCGGCGGAGGATTGGCGGGGCTCTCGGCGGCGGCTGCGCTCGGGGGCGCTGGATTTTCCGTCGATTTGTACGAATCGCGCGGGTTTCTGGGCGGGCGGGCGACCTCATTTCCCGTTTCGCCGGTCGATGAATCGGACGTCATCGACAATTGCCAGCATGTGCTGTTGCGCTGCTGCGTGAATCTGCTCGATTTCTACCGGCGCCTGGGAGCCGACCAGCGCATTCGCTTTTACAACGAGTACAATTTTCTCGAACCGGGCGGTAGGCTTTCCACGCTGCGGGCCAGTGGTTTGTCTGCGCCGCTGCACCTGGCGAGCGCTTTCCTGCGCATGAAATGCTTCGGGCTGGCCGACAAAATCGCCATCGGCGCCGGCATGCTGTCCATCGAACGCGAGCGCAATCGGAAGGATTTGGATCGCATCACGATGATGGAATGGCTGCGCGAAAAGCACCAAACCAATAGTGCCATCGAGCGTTTTTGGCGGCAGATATTTGTGAGCGCGGTGAATGAAGATTTGGAGCGGATGGCGGCATCCCACGGCTTTCAGGTTTTTTGGCTGGGTATGCTTTCTCGGCCGGAAGCCTTTGAAATGGGTATTCCCGACGTGCCTTTGCGGGAGCTCTACGGGCAGAGCGCGTGGAGCGTCGTGGGCGATGTCCGCATTCACCTGCGCTGCGCGGTAGAGCGGATTCTCATCGACGCAGGCGCGGTGGCCGGCGTGGTGGTGGGCGGTCAGTTGCGTACGGCGGATGCTTACGTGTGCGCCGTGCCTTTCGAAAGAGTGAATGCAATCGCGCCCGGCCTGGATATCGACACATCTGCATTCCAGCATTCGCCTATCACAGGAATTCATCTTTGGTTCGACCGGCCGGTGACCGATCTGCCGCACGCCGCGCTGCTGGATCGGACGATGCAGTGGATGTTCAACAAGAGCGGCGGCCGCTATGTGCAATTCGTAGTGAGCGCGTCGCGCTGCCTGATTCAGTTGAGCCGTCCGGAAGTGGTAGACCTGGCGCTGCGCGACGGCGGCGAATTTTTCCCGCTGATACGCGAGGCGAAAGTCGAACGGGCGCAGGTGATCAAGGAATTGCGCGCCACGTTTTCGGCCGCACCCGGGTTGGAAGCCTGCCGCCCAGTCGCCGTGACCAAGATTCCCGGTCTTTTTCTGGCCGGTGATTGGACCCGCTCCGGCTGGCCGGCGACCATGGAAGGCGCGGTGCGCAGTGGATACTTGGCGGCCGAAGCCGTGAGCGCGGCAGCCGGTGAGCCCACCAGATTCCTGCTGCCGGACATCGCATGATCCGGGCCCAGTTTGGGATAATTGAATACATGCGGAGCAAATGGGTATTGGGATTGGCGTGTCTGATTTTTGCCGCGGGCCTGCGGGCGGATCCTCCCATGACCACGCTGACGATCGATGTGAAGTCGGCGGAGAGCGGCAAGGCGGTGGAGCGGGCCAGCGTGGTGGTGAAATTTGTCAGCGGCCGGGACAAGCTGAAGCTGTACAAAAAAATCCGCACCACTTGGGAAACGCGCACCAATGAAGGCGGCGTTGCCAAGCTGCCGCCGATTCCGCAGGGCAAAATTCTGGTGCAGGTGATTGCGAAAGGTTTCCAGACGTTCGGCCAGACCTACGACGTGGCGGAAGAGGAAAAAACCATCGAGATCAAGGTGAATCCGCCGCAGCCGCAGTATTCGGCGCACTGATGTTGGGTCGATGGGCAAAGGTCGGGACAAACGTCGACGCAAGGCTAATCGCAAAGGTGAAGTTCATCCAGTAAGGCCCGAGCCGCCGGGCGGTGAGTCGTTCGACCCCCACGCTTCGGTTCGCTCGCCGCTAGGGCCGAAGCCATCGCCGCGATCGGGTGCAGTGGCGCTACCCGAGCCGAATGAGGCGGAGCGGGCTTTTTCAAAGCGATGAGTTCTCGCTTCGCCATTCCGAATCCCTGCTCTAAGAGGTGGACTGACTTGCGCGGCGATCGGCGCGAGCGGCATTGCGATGGTTGCGGAACGCCTGTTTACGCGATCGCGGAGTAGTCGGGCGAGGAATGGGATCGAATCTGGCGCGAGTCAGGTGGACGTGTCTGTGCCTTGTTAGGTGGCGAATCGCCCGCGGAACCTCGCAGTGAGTACCTGCGTCCTGGACGTGACTGGAGCGCCGGTCACGACCGCGGAGGGCTCGCTGTTCGGGGCGCACGACAAGCCCACGCGGACCGCGCATGCGAACGAGATGGCGAGATTGCTTTCACGGACCTTGCGCTCGGGGATTGCCGGTTTGCAGTAGCTGCCGCTGGTTTTTGCCATGAGACCGGTGACGGTGGCCGTTAAGAATGGCGATGAAGTGAAAGTTGAGACCGCCCTGGAGGTGGGTTTTATAGGCGAAACAGTATTGGTCGAGACATTGGCGGAAACCCAATCCGAAAAATGAGCTCGACTCTGCCTGCGGCGCCGAAGCCGGCCAAGCGAAGGCGTTGGCTAATTTTCCACCGGTGACAAAGGGGACAAGCTTGCGCATGTCCCCGGCGTGGGTTGCCAACCGCCTCTTGACGCCACCGCAATTTTCTGATGACATAAGCTTCGACCATTTTTTAGATCAAAGGAGAACACAACTATGCCTACCAATCGCGGACTGGCCTACATGGGCCCCGGCAAAGTCGAAGTGCAGTCGATCGACTTTCCCAAACTGGCGCTCGGATCGCGTCAATGCCATCACGGCGTCATTCTAAAGATTGTCTGTACCAACATTTGCGGCAGCGACCAGCACATGGTACGCGGCCGCACCACGGCTCCCCATGGCTTGATTCTCGGCCATGAAATCACCGGCGAAGTGCTTGAGGCGGGCCGCGACGTGGAATTCATCAAGGTCGGCGACCTGGTTTCGGTGCCGTTCAACATTGCTTGCGGACGCTGCCGGAATTGCAAGGAAGGCAAGACCGGTATCTGCCTGAACGTCAATCCGGCGCGGCCCGGCGCTGCCTACGGCTACGTGGACATGGGCGGCTGGGTGGGCGGCCAAGCCGAGTATGTCATGGTGCCGTACGCCGATTTCAATTTGTTGAAGCTGGGCAGCAAGGGCACGGCCGAGAGGGATCGCGCCATGGCCAAGATCAAAGACCTGACGCTGCTTTCCGACATCGTGCCGACTGGCTATCACGGCGCATATAGCGCCGGTGTTGGTCCCGGATCAATCGTCTATGTTGCGGGCGCGGGACCGGTAGGATTGGCTTGCGCGGCGGGCGCGCAACTGCTTGGCGCGGCGGTGGTGATCGTGGGCGATTTGATTCCTGAGCGGCTGGCGCAGGCCAAGAGTTTCGGATGCGAAACTGTGGATCTCCGCAAAGACGCTTCGCTGGGCGATCAGATTGCGGCGATCATCGGCGTTCCTGAAGTCGATTCGGCCGTCGATTGCGTGGGCTTTGAAGCTCGCGGCCATGGCGCGGATGCGGCCGTTGAGCGCCCCGCTACGGTTCTGAACTCAGTGATGACGGTTACGCGCGCCGGTGGCGCCATCGGCATTCCCGGACTCTACGTCACCGACGATCCGGGCGGCGTCGATGCCAACGCCAAGACCGGCAACTTGAGCATTCGCATCGGACTGGGCTGGGCCAAATCGCACTCGTTCACTACCGGCCAGTGCCCGGTGATGCGTTACAACCGCGCGTTGATGAACGCGGTGCTCTATGACAAGTTCCATCCGGCCAAGGCCGTGAATGCAACTATTATTTCGCTCGACGACGCGCCCAAAGGCTATCAGGATTTCGACAAAGGCGCAGCCAAGAAGTTCGTCATCGATCCGCACAAAATGGTGGCGTAGCCCGATGGGCTTGGCGACTAGCCGCCGTGGTTTCGTGCTCGGCGCAGGTGCTTTGGCACTTGCGCCGGGTGCGAGCGCAGTCGCGGAAACGGCGGACGAAGCTATCCGCCTCGGCGTTGCAACTTATTCTTTGCGATCTTTCCGGCGCGATCTGGCGATCAGGATCATTCAGCAGTTGAAAGTTTCCTACGTAAACGTCAAAGAGTTTCACCTTCCTTACAACGACACGCCCGAGCAGTTGGCCGAGGGGCGAAAGCGTTTCGCCGAAGCTGGCCTCAAGATCGTGGCCGGCGGCGTGATCACGCTGCAGAAAGATGACGACGATGATATTCGCCATTACTTTGAATACGCCAAGAACTGCGGCCTGCCCATCATGGCCATTGCTCCTACTGTGCGGACGATGCCGCGCATTGAACGCTTCGTAAAGCAATACGACATCAAAGTTGCTATCCACAATCACGGACCCAAGGACCCGCATTTTCCGACGCCCGAAAGCGCGTTGCGGGTAGTGAAGGACATGGACCCGCGCTGCGGCTTGTGCATTGACGTGGGGCACACGATTCCGAATCCGGGCGTGGATGTGGTCGAATCGATTCGCGCCGCCGGTGCGCGGCTGCTGGACATGCACATCAAGGATATTCCTTCCGCTTCTCGTGAAGACGAAGCTGTTCCGGTGGGCGAAGGTGTCGCGCCGGTCGCGGCCATTTTCCGGCAGCTGACGGCCATGCGCTACGCCGGCGCGGTGTCGCTCGAGTACGAAGGCCAGGCGGATAATCCCATGCCGGGAATGATTGCGTCGTTTGCGTACATGCGCGGAGTGCTGGCGGGCATGAAGGGGCAATCGGCATGATTACGGTGGGTGTCACGCGGGAAGAGACCCAGAAGGTCACGAGCGATATTGCGATCGATTTTTTGGGTATTGAAGGAGCGCGCGTGTTGTCGACGCCCAACCTGATTCTGGGCCTGGAACGAACGTCGCGCAATCTGGTATTCCCGCTGCTCGACCCCGGCTATGACACAGTCGGGACGCATGTGAATGTGTATCATCTGGCTGCCACGCCGATGGGGATGACGGCAACCTATCGCGCCGAAGTGACATCGGTGGCAGAGCGCCGCGTCAATTTCAAGGTCGAGGCCTTCGACGAAAAGCAGAAAATCGCCGAAGGCACTCACCAGCGGGCCATCGTCAACGTCGCGCGCTTCGCAGCGAAAATGCAGGAGAAGGGCAAAGCCTGATTTTCCAACCCGAGACCGTTCACACGCTGATCATCGCCGGATGGACCGGGCGGGATCGCGCCGCTGTCGAGAGGCATATTGTCGAACTGGAGGCCGTTGGTGTTCCGCGCCCGGTCTCGGTTCCTGTCTACTACCGCGTTTCGGCCTCGCGCCTCACCTGTGCTGTAAGCATCCAGGTAGCGGGCGATCAATCCAGCGGCGAAGTGGAATTTATTCTCGTGCGCACCGGCGGCGCGTTGTGGATAGGCACGGGCTCCGATCACACCGACCGCAAAGTCGAAACATACAATATTACGGTTTCGAAACAGATGTGCGACAAGCCAGTGGCCGCCGAGTTATGGCCGTTCGCAGAAGTGCAGGATCATTGGGACCAGCTCATGCTGCGCTCCTGGGCGATTTCGAAGAACAAGAAAGAGCTGTATCAGGAGGGCGCTATCTCTGCGCTGCTGGCCCCGCTCGAACTTGCCGGTGACAGGCTGAGCGACGGCGTAGTGATGTTTGGCGGCACGCTGCCTGCGATCGGCGGTATCCGGCCAGCGGAGCGCTTCGAATTCGAGTTGGAAGATCCGGTGCGGCGGCGCAGCATTCGCCACGGCTATGACGTGCACGCGCTGCCCATGGCCGGGTGAATTTCACGCCGGATCGAAGTAGTGAATCTCCAGCAGCAGGCAGCCGGTCACGGATCTGAACGGCCCGTGATACACGCCAGGCGGGCGGCAGGCATAGGTGTTGGCCGCAAACTTTTCTTCGTTGTCCACTGTGTTGCCCACGATGAGATCGCCCGAAAGCAAGTAGACCTCTTCCCAATATTTGTGGATGAACGGCTTGGTGGTGAAAACGCCCGGCAGAAAACGCAGCAGGCGCGTGCGGCTGCCCTTATGGTTGGCTTCATCGAGATGGCCGGCGAGAATTTTCTGCTCAATGCCCGGCGGATAGCCCGGCGGCACATGCCAGCCCGCTTTAAGGTCCACCGCGTGAAATTCCTTGTGTTCTTTTTGGATCATGACGGCTTCCCCAGATCATAGCTGGCCAGCAAGTCTTTCACCAGTCTTGTCGCGCCATCCCAATCGTAGGTGCGGTAGGAGTGGCCCTTGGTGACGAAGCCGGCGCCGGCGTAAAACATTTCAAACTGTAAATGCCGCGATGCGAATTCGGAACCGAGCGCATCCCAGGCCAGTTTGAAAAACTTAACACGCTCCTCGGGACGGAACACCGGAGAGCGCTGGACACGAAGCGCGTAATCGGCAATCGCCGGGTTGGCGAAGTCTTCAACACCCGATGGCAGCGTGATCAGGCTGCCGCCGGCAAGCTCGCGCAGCGCCGTGATCAGGCGCGGATAGAGCTGCTGCGTGAAAACCTGCGCTGCATAAAGCAGGTGGCGATCAGGAATGAAGTACGCGCCCCAGCGTTCTCCTTTCAGCTCCATGGCGGTGACCAGCGCATCCACCGTGGCCGCATCCGCGGCCAGCGCTCCCAACGTTTCGCGCACCGGCGGAAAGTTGTCGATCCCATTGGCGGCAGCGATCATGCGGCCCAGGCCCACCAGAAATTTGAGCTTCACCAGCAGCCGGATCTGGCACTGATAATTCTGGTACACGTGGGCGGGCGTGGCATGAAATTGTTTTTGGCACATGGCCACGTCGCCGGCCACGAAGACGCGCTCCCACGGCACGCGNNGTCGAAGCGGCTGGAAAGGGGATTGTCGAACCTAGATCCGGCGGCGGCTTCGTACGATTTCCGGCAAAGAATCTTGAGGCCATTGGCGTTCATCGGTACGGCGAAGGAAAGCGCGTAGGGCTCGTCGCCAGGCTGCAGCGGCTGGATGCTGGTCACGTACACTTCGTTAGCCAGCATGGCGGCGGTGCCCAGCATTTTGGCGCCGGTGACTGTGATGCCCGTGGAATCCTGATCGACCAGACGCGCGGTGAGGTTTTGGTCGGCCTGATCATGCGCGCTTTTGGAACGGTCCGCCTGGGGATTGATGATTGTGTACGTGAGAAACAAATCGTTGTCGCGCGCGTAGCGGTAATAATCGCGCAAAGCGTCGGCGCGTTTTGGATCGAAAGCATCAAACTGATCGATGCCCATGTACATGCCGCTGATGCAGGAGGCAACATGATCGGGCGACCGGCCCATGAACCCGAAATGCGTTTCCGCCCATGCCGTGAGCGCCTCGCGGCGTCCAGCCAGCTCCGCATAACTGTTGGGAAGCTGCCAGCAGCGGTTTACGCGCGCAGAGGAATCGGGGGGAGCGAAAGTCATTCGTTCGATATTTTGCGGCTCGCTCTGAAAATCATAGAGATGCGCGGCGCTGGCAATCGAGTTGCGAAACGCGGCGTGAACGGTGACATCGGCCACGCGTTCACCGAGGATGTAAACCTCGCGGCCGTCGCGGAGCGATTCGAGATACTGCTGTCCGGTCCTGGGCATGGGGAGGCTAGCGCCTCGCCGAAACGGGCGCGGCGATCGAGAGGTTGAAAACGGGAGACGCCGCGCGCCGGCCTGCCACCACGGCTTCGGCGCTGATTTCGGCCGCGCCCAACACCGCTTTGTCCGATGCTTCGAGTTGGATTGTCACCTGATCTTTCTGGCGGCCCAAAAGGCGAAACGTCACGCCGTCCGGCAGATTCATTACCTGAAACGGCGCGGACTCCGGAATATTTTCGGTCTTCAATTCCAGCGTCATAGACCCGCCGCGATTGAGCTGCAGCGATCGCGTGCTGGCCGAAATCTTCCC
>JACPNO010000074.1 GCA_016185465.1 Candidatus Solibacter usitatus | reverse complement strand
GCCCCCTGCCCGATCGCCACCGACGGCGTTTCACCCGCGTACCACTTCTGCCGCTGCGTCCGCAGCTTCCACTTCTCCGACGGCATAATCCCCGTCACTTCATGCGGCAGGTCTACCCCGGTCGGATGCCCGAATCCGACAATATCGCCATAGAAAGCCAGATTGTCGATCCCCGCCTTCACCCCGACGTTATAGAAGTAGGTGTCGCACGACCGCACGATCGCCCGGTGCAGCGCAATTCCCCCGCCATGCCTCTCGTGACACTTGAAAAAATGCCCGTAAAGCGTTGCTCCACCAGGACAATTAACCCCCCATCGATTGTCGATTGCGCCCGATTCCAACCCCGCCAACGCGACGAACGGCTTGAAGGTCGACCCCGGCGCCTGCACCGCCTGGATCGCTTTGTTCATCAGCGGATGTTCCGGGTTTTCGTTGATCTCGCGCCAGTACCGCGGCTTGATCCCACCCGCAAACCGATTCAGGTCGAACGTCGGCCGGCTGACCATCGCCAGCACCTCTCCCGACCTCGGATCGAGCGCCACCACGGCGCCATTCTTGTACGTAGTATTCAATTCTTTCAAGCCGGTATCCATGGCAAGCTCAGCTACTACTTGAAGGTCGAGGTCAATTGTGAGAGTCAGGTCTTTGCCCGGTGTGTACGGCTTCTGAGCCAGCACCTGCCGGACCTGTCCCCGATTGTCCACCACCTGCTGCCGCTCGCCGTCGATACCCGTCAGCCAGTCGTTATACTGCCGTTCCAGCCCGAACTTTCCGACAATGTTTCCCGGCTCGTACTTGGCGTAATCCGGCAGGTCCAACTCCGCCTCGCTGATCTCCCCCGTGTACCCCACCACGTGCGCCATCATTCCGTTCTGCGGATACAGCCGCCGCTGCGATTGGATCAGCACCAGCTCCGGGAAGAAATCCCGATGCGCCTCCACAAACGCAAGATCGGCCGGAGTCAGTTCCTGCTTCACGACCAACGGCACGTACTTCGGCTGGTTCCGGAACCGGCGGACCCGTGTATCCAGATCCGCCCAGTCCATGTCGAGACCCTGTGCGATCGGTCGTAAGTGCTCATCCTTCAATTGCTCACGGGCCAAAAGCAAAGTGTAGGATGAGTGGTTGTCGACGATCACACGTCCGTCCCGGTCGAGGATACGCCCACGTGGCGCCAGGATCGGGACAGACTTAATGCTGTTGTGCTGCGCCCGCGCGTCGTAGACCTTCTCGTTCTGGACCTGCAACGTCCAAAAGCCCGAAATCAGGAACAGGAAGAGGAGCACCGCGCCATACTGGAAGACCGCAATCTTCCCCGCGGCGAATCCGGTATCGTCGCGCAGCGGCGGCCTGGCGGAAAGCTGTGAATCGAGATGTGGGTCGACCGGAGGCAGGATCACAACAGAGCGGGGTGCGCTCAACGACCATTCTACTCCGAAATGCCGCTCTTTCCGCGACTACCCGCTTCCCTGCCGTCGGCCGAGACTCCCCAATTCGTCCAAACTGCCCCTGGCAATCGGTGGGTCACTGGGTGTAATCTCGTGCCGTGAATGTTTGGAAACGACTCCGCCGGGCGGTTCTAGGGCCTTATCGGTTTGGCGCCGGCGCTCCCGAACTTGAGCTCACGATCGATCTGCGGAGAGCAGGAACCGCGTTAATCGTTGAGGCCGGCACTTCCATCGAGACTCTCCCCAAGGTGATTGTCACGCTGCTCTTGCCGTGGGTGGAGCTTGCGGTAATTGCCGTGATGGTCGCAGTAGGCGGCGTCGTCATCCGTTTTCGTCAGCCGATTGCCGGAAGCTGGCTGATCGCCGAGTGGGCGGCTCATCATGTGCCCCAAGCCGCGACGGCGATCGGCTTCCTGGCCTTCGTTTTGGGCTGCTTGCTGGCGTTCTGGAAACGAAGACAACTATTCGTTTACGGTGTCGCGGAGGTCGTTTTCGGCGTCTTCTCGGCTTTCCAGATCGCGTTGTTGTTGTGGCCCAACGGAGATCCCGGGAAATTCGTGGCGCTTGCGTCCGCGCTGTACGTCGTTTCCCGAGGCGCGGGAAACGTCGCCGACGCAGTCACCAAAGAGATGGCGATCGAAAGATTACGCGTCGAGGTAGTTCCCGGGGGATCGCCGCCGGGTGGTTCTGCGGTCCAGCCGCTGCCGCCGTCGCTTCTCGGAAAACGGGCCGGCGCATAGGCCCCTGAGCTACGAAGCGCTCTCCGTCGGTGGCCGAAGCGGCTCGCCGTCGACCGTGACCCAATCGCAAGCCTCCAGCGGCTTCGTCCCGGCGCGAAACGTCACCTTCCACGTGCAGCGCCGATGGTTCCGCAGAGCCGCGCCCATCATCCGGTCCGCCACCTGCGTATGAGTGTGCAGCCACGACGCCAGATACTCCACCAGCTCGGCGCCGGCCTCCGCGTCGCCCTGCTCCATTCGCGTGCTGAGGCCCTCCACGCGCCACCGCGCGGCCATATGGAGTTTCTTGTGCCACGGCAAGGACTCGTACCGGGCCGCTCGCATCAGCCGCTCCTCATGCGCGAAATGGTCCACCATGCGAGTGGTCAGGCGTTCGACCGCTTTGCGAAGCTCCGCCGGTCGGCCATCGCCGGCCAGGATCTTCTCGAAATCCGCCAGCGCGTCGAAAATCTCCTTGTGCTCGTCATCGATCTCCGTGACGAACACGGCATCCGAGATGCTCCAGGTCAGCATGGCGACAGTGTAGCTCCATTCGGACACAAATGTCTGTAATCCGGCGTCCGCTCGCGCTCCCTTCAGTCCTTGAACGGATCGAACACGTCGGCCCCCGCCATCGCGACACCGATCGGCCTCAGCGTGTGGACTACGCGGATCGTCCCCTCGTGCGCGGCGAGGACCGCCGGCAGCCGCTTATAACACTGCGGCGCCTCGTCCAGCCCCGCGCCTCGCAGCTCGACCCCCTCGCGCTCCACCCACGCCCGCATGTCCTCCGCCTTCACCTTTCCTTCCCGCAGGCAAACGCCGTTCTTGTACTTGCCCTTCGCCTCCATCCGTCCCATCACGCGGCCGGCGCCGTGGACGGTCGAATAGAGCGAATGCCCCGCCAGATCGTTCTCCACGCCCTCAATGATCACCGACACGTCGCCCATCGACCCGCCGACAAACCCGCGCTGCCCCGGAAACGCCGGCGTGGCGCCCTTCCGCACCACCCAGAGCTCAGTTCCGCCGTGATTCTCCCGCCACGCGAAGTTGTGATGGTTGTGGACCGAGTCGAGCACGCGCGCCCCCAGGATCTTCGACACTCGATCGCACACCCAGTCCCGTCCGGCGTACGCGTACCGGCCGGCGAGCTTCATGGCCGCGATATAGTCCTGCCCTTCGTTCGTCCGCGCGTCGAGCACGGCCGGCGGCGCGTCCATCTCGTCCTTCGCTCCGGCGCGCGTCAGAAACCGGGTCGCGATCTTGTGCCCGAAGCCCCGCGACCCGAAGTGCACGCCGATCCAGATCCGGCCGGCTTCATCCTCCAGAATGTCCACGAAATGGTTGCCGGACCCCACAGTCCCGAGCTGGGCGCGCGCCATATCCCGCAGTGAGGTCAGCCGCCAGGTTGCGCTGTTGGCGCCCTGGGCGATCTGCCACGCGTCGTCGTCCTCGAACAGAGGATCGTCCACCGTTTCGCGGTTCTTTCGGGCCAGCCCGAACGAGATCGTGCTCCAGATATCGTCCATGATGGTCGAAATGCGCGAGCGCACCTCCGCCGCCGGCGCATCTGTGAGCACCGCCTTGTTGCCGCACCCGATGTCGTACCCGACGCCCGACGGGCTGATGAGGTTCTCGTGCGCCACCACGCCGCCGATCGGCACGGCGTATCCCTTGTGGTGGTCCGCCATCATCGCCCCGCGGCCGAAGATGTAGTAGCACGTCTTGATCTGCCGGAGCGCGCCTTCGTCCACCGGCGATCCCCACACTGCGACGTTGTCGATCATCTGCATGACCCTTACCTCGTCAGCAAAACAGGTACTTCTCCCACGCCTGCTCGTCCGCCCCGCCCGCCAGCTTCGCGTGGATACTGAACGGCCGCGGCGTCTTCATTAGAACCATGCCCGCTTCCTGCGGCGTCCGGTTTCCCTTCCGGTTGTTGCACGCCAAGCAGCACGCCACCAGATTCTCCCAGGTCGCGCTGCCCGAGCGCGACCGCGGAACCACATGGTCGAGCGTCAGTTCCTGCGCTGCCAGCTTACGCCGGCAGTACTGACAGGTGTTGCCGTCGCGCAGCAGGACCCCTTTGCGCGACGCCGAACGGTTCTGCCGCGGCACGCGCCGGTACCGGCAGAGCCGGATCACGCTCGGGACCGGAATCTCGATCCGGCTGGTCCGAACCGTGTGCCGGGACAATGCCCGAGGTAGCCACGGTAGCGCAGGCGTCCGCCCGACCCTGGCTAAGCGTGTATGCTTGCTAACCCAGCGGCGCAACGGGTTTAATATTCTTTGTGCAGCCCCGCGATGATTTCTCAGCAACAGTCAAGGGCATGGTTGCCGCCCGCGCGGGATACAGATGCTCAATCTGTCGGGGAACAACGGTCGGCCCCGACAGCACCGATGGCAAGGTGAATGTCGGCGTCGCGGCGCATATCACGGCTGCGAGCCCAGGCGGTCCACGATACGATCCGACACAGACGCCAGAAGAGCGAGCCAGTCTTGACAATGCTATTTGGCTCTGCCAAAATCACGCGCATTTAATAGACGTTGATACGGCGTTTTTCACTACGTCCGAACTGCGTCGTCTCAAAGGAGAACACGAAGACCGTACCGGCAAGAGCATAGGCCTGCCGGACGTCCGTCAAGGCGCTTTCGGAACTCACACCGCAGCCGATGATCCTGCCGGCAATAGAGCCGAGATGCTCGCTCGCCGGTTGGAGATTCACAGCGCATTGGCATTGGATGACGCCGCCCTAGTTGCGACTCGTGACACAAGCGGCCTCGGTGAAATCGTGCGCCTGGATCAAGGACTCTATACTCACAGGGACATCGAGGAGTCCTTGATGAGCACCCTCCTTCAGGAGGACGACGCATGCGTCCTGCTAACAGGTGATGCAGGTAATGGGAAAACAAGCCTTCTTTGGCGCCTCTGCACCCGATTGCAGAAGACCATGCCGGCGTTTAAGTGCTTCTTCTTGAAATCGACTTTATTACGCTCAACATCGCAAGCCGAGCCCGAAGGCGCCAGTTCTATGACTCCGGAGGATGTGCTAACCGCGCTGACTGACCAACGAGACCAGCCGGCACGAACTGTTCTGTTGCTCGACACGGCGGATCTGCTGCTTCATGACGACCGCGGCCGAGAGGCGCTTGTGTTCCTGCTTACCGGGTTGAGATCGCGCGGATGTGCTGTCGTGGTGGCAAGTAGGCCTCAAGAAGCCGCAAAGCTTGCGAAAATGGCCGACGGCTCATTTCTGCTCGAAAAATACAATGAAATAGAAATGGCACAAGCCATTGATGCCCATTGCCGCTGCTTTTACCGAGACGCGCTCGATGACACAGCGACACTGCGTATCCGCCATCTGCAGGAGATTGTAGTCCGTGGTTTACCGTTGCGAGAGATCTGTGCCACGCCATTGACATTGCGCATGCTCTTTACGCTGTACGCGCCTGAGAGCGTCCCCGAGGAGATTCATGCCTTTCAACTGTACGACGCTTTTTGGCGACGGCGTGTTGTTGCAGATGCACGTGCCGGTTACACCGAGCCAGTCAGTTTCGAAAACCTGGAGCAAACGGCCATTGCAGTGGCGCTGGCGATGACGGCCGAAGGACTGCCTGAAATTCCCGAGCGTATGGCCCAACTTGTCCTGGACCAGATGCGAATGCCAGTTAGAAAGTTAGACCTCCTATGCTCTCGGGGCGTGTTGCGCCGGAGCCCAGGTTCGACGATCGCATTCTTTCATCAGACCTTTTTTGAGCATGCGGCGGCTAGAGCATTTCTGCGTGCGTTTCCAACGGACGCATTGGATTTGCTGGCACAGCGACTTGCGCTTCACGACGAGGATCTATTTCTTTCACCGGTATATGAACACGCGCTTCTCCTGACGGAGTTCCTTCCCGGCAGTTCCCGAAAAGGAGACGAACACCTTCTTGGCTCATTTCGGCAACCGTCGATCCTTCGTCGCATCTCGGCAGTGTACGTTTATTGTCACCGGCAGCGCCTTTCCACCGCGGTGATGGCCGCTGTTGACAATATCCTGCGCGACGAAGATCACACTGTCGTCGAACACTTCCTTCACAATGCGGTAAACTGGCCAGGTGCTCGTGTCGACGACTTATTTGCGCATGTGACAACGGTCTGGGAACGTGCTCGTTGGAGTGAAAGGCAGCATATACTGGCGCTGCTGGAGCGCCTTGCCTTCCGTAGACCACAGTTAGTAGTCAAATTCGTTGAAGCGGCAAACGTGCAGGAGTACGTCAAAAACCTCCCTGCTGATTACCCAGGTGAGCGGCTATTCTTGCGTGTCATCCTCGCAATTGCTCGGTTCGAACCCGAATGGAGCTGGGACCGCCTCATCACACTGGTAAAGAATCACGGAAAGACTATCAGCCTCGATCTTGTCACTCGGATCGTGACAAATATTGGCGAGCTTACCCAGGTTTTTCATCGTCCAATGGCCAGCGAATTAACCGAGGCGCTTTCCGCGGTTCAGCGGAACGAGGTCCGCGGATACCATGACCTGACACGTGCTCTCGGGAAACTCTGGGCAGCCGAGTGGATCGATCAGGCAAAATCACTCGATTCAATACTGGAAGAACTCGGTCCTGGGGTAATGGCCTATGCGAAGTTCCGAGGTGTGGGTGAGTGGCTGCGCGCCGTGTGTGCTCCGCCGATTGATCGCGTCCTCAAGTTGGCTGAAGAAGCACCGCCTAACGAGTCCTGGCTGTGGTTATCGTGTGTGATTTTGACTGCCTGTGAGGAGCCCATATTTCCGTCACGCAAAAGCGTGCTAGATCAGTGCGGCGTATGGCTTCTGAGCACATGGACAACCAGGCAGTATCAGTTGCTTGATCAAGCGCTACGCGCGCTCCTGAACGGGTCGCTGCAGAGCGCCGTCGTACAGGATCTTTTCTCGGCAGCCGCTTTTGCGAAGACCGAACCATGGCTAGACTCGCGGACGTTGGGTCCCTATCTTGCTCACGGCCTGATTGCGAAACATCCTGGAGCAATCGCTGCAATTGAGTGGATCTCGTCCCACCCGACCGAGGTTCCGCCAGAGATCCGCGAGTCACTTTTAAGCAGGCTTACAAATCGAGTTGCAACCGATGAGAGACTAGCCAATGTATACCTCACTACGAGCCTCTCAGGCCCCCTACCCGCAGGCTTTGCGGCCGGCCTTTCTTCTATTGCCGATTCCTTTCCTGCTGTTGTTGCATCTTTCGCTTCCGCGCTGGAAAGTACTCGCGCCATCCTACTTGATGTGCCCTCCTCCCGGCTTCGCGCCATTGCAACCGTCATTTGGAAATGCCTGATTGAACAGCGTCTGGTCCCCGCCCCTGAGTTACCTCCGATTCTCAGTCGGCTCGATCGCGAAAAGAGCTGGGACGTCCGCGCCGGTCTGGTCAGTGTTCTTGCGGTCGGCGCCTGTCGGACTCTTCTGACCTCCTGCCGGTCTTAACTACTTTCCGGCGCAAAATTCGTGTTTAGGATGAGAGCTGACCACCGACGCGCGGTGTCAGAGACGGCAAAATGCCCAGCGGGGGTCCCGCTGGGCAGTGAAGTGCTTGATTGTGG
>JACPNO010000084.1 GCA_016185465.1 Candidatus Solibacter usitatus | reverse complement strand
TGATGCCCGACGTTTGCCGGGGAAATCGCTTGGCGGCCGACGGTACCAGCACCGAATGGCCCCACAATTCCTGGTCGGGCGCGCCGCTGAGAGAGGCGATCGGTTTGCCCTTTGGATCAGTAACCAGAAACAGGGCATTTTCTTCGGAGACCCGTGCCCACAACTCGCCGGCCGTGTCGCGGATGGTGACCTGATCCCCGGTGCTGAAAGCCGAGCGTACATCGGACATCGCGCTGAGGATGAGGCTCATCGACGCCAGCTTCTCCGCACGCGATTGCCAGAGAGAGCGGTAAGCCTGAAAGCTGGCTTGCACTTCTTCTTCGAGACCGCTGGTGGTGGTTTCGAGCGCGTCGTGGAGCACCATCCATCCAGCGATGGTGAAGAGCGCGGTAATCGCCACCGAGGTCGAGAGCAGGATCTTCCAGAGCAGCGAAAGTCTGGCAAAACGGGGCAGCCTCATTGGTCCGATTCCTGATAGGTACGATGATCTTCGATTACCCGCGGATACGGCTTGCCGAATTTATTGGTGTGCGGCGCCGACAAGTAGCCGGCTTCGGAAATCTGTATGGGAGGCAGGACCACCGTGGCGTTCTGCACCACGATCTGGCGCTCCAGCGACTGCAGCGCTTCGGCCGTCGCCCGCTCATGAAACACGTGGAGGCGATATTCGCCTGCCGGAACGCCGGAGATTTCAAAGGTCCCGGTTTTAGTGGAAACCGCGAAGTAGGGATCTTTAAGAACCATGATGACAGCGCTCATGGTGGGATGAATATTGCAGAACACCCTGACTACGCCTTCGCGTTGGAAGCGTACCGTCCGGCTGGAGCCCGGCCGGTACAAACCCACGTCGAAAAGCTGCCCGTTGAAATTCGAGAAGGCATTGTGAAATATCGGGTCGAGGTTGGGAAAAGCTACAGCAGCTCCCACTGGAATAGCCAGCAAGTGCGGCACGAACATCTTGTTTTTCTGCTTCATTTCGAAAACCGGAGGGGTACTCGAAGCAGACGCGCGGCTGGCGGCCGGCGAAACGGGCTCCAGCCATACCACCACGCCGGCGAAGTCTTTATAACGGAGAACGCTGTTGGAGCGCGATTCCACCAGCTCCACTGCTCCGCGCACCGACGACGCGGCCAGCGGCGCTGCGCTCCAGGCCAGCATGGCCAGCATGGCGAGCATGAGCAGGGCGCTAGAACAGATATGCGATAGCCAGGTCATAGCGATTGTTTAACTGGGTACCACGCCCCAGATACAGGGTGCGCACTTGCCCCGATTCCAGGCTGATGATGACGTTGGGCGCAAGGCGATACATCATGTTGCCCGCATAGCTGAGATTTCTGCCGATACCGGTGTAGAACAAATCGCGATCGCGATTGTCCTGCTGGCCGCTGTACAAATTGAAGGAGAGGCGAGGGGTGGCAAGATAACTCAATTGCGCCCAGCCGCCCTTTGAGTGAACGGGAATAACATTGCCCCGGCCCAGCACCGTGAAGCCCTGATACAAGCCGCCGAGGTTGGCGATATTTCGTCCGGTGAAAAACGCGCCGCTAAATTCCAGCTTGCTCCAGGGACCGGCAATCCAATCCAGTGAAAACAGACTCGAAGGTACGGTGGTTCCGGCGACGTGCGTGGTTGACGTGTGAAAACCAGGGGCTATGGCAATGCGGCGGCCGTCGTCGGCAAAGCGATGCCAGAATTCCAAACGTCCTTGCAGCGCCGGCCGGTGCGGTTGCAGCGCCGCGCCGGGCGAGGCATAGGAGTACGCCTCGTCGGTCACGAACACGCCCATCTGGGCGCGCACTCCGCTATCGTTCGACAGTCGAAAGCGCTGCTCCAGGCGCACTTGCGGCTGCCAGCGCCACAGGTTGCCGGCATCGCTGAGCGCCGGATATCCGACGCTGGCCAGAGAATTCGGCTCGCGTGGCGAAATAATCGGCTTGTCCTGGCCCACCATCAAGCTGGTCGAACCCCAGTCGACATCCATCCGGGCAGTACGCAGCCGCACGTAGGACTCATAGCCCACGATGGAGCCGCTGAAGAAATCCATCAGAACCGAGCCATGCACCTGGCCGCCCCAAAGCGTCTGCGCGCCGCGATAGTCGAGTCCAATCTGCGATTGCCGCAGGGTGGCGCCGCCAGAGAGTGCGCCCCCGTTGTACGGCGCCACCACCGGGCTCTCCACTCCGCCGGTTTGCCGCGAATTGAGAAATGTGTTGAACAGCGCCATGCCGAAAAGCCGGATCGGGAGGTGCTGGGACGATTCCACTTTGCTCTGCGCCTGCTCCTCCACGCGACTCTCCTGTATGGCGGCTTTCTCTTCTACCTCGGTCAGGCGCTGGCCCGGGTCCGGACGCGCAACGGCGAGATCGCGCCGCAATGCGCGCACTTCCTCCGCCAGGTCGTGGTTCTCTTTCTCGAGGCGCTCCAGGCGCTCGAGGATCTGGGCGAGCGGGTCGGCCGCTTGCCCGCGCGCGAGGCGCGGACTCACAACGTCGAGCAGGAAAAGGGCACAGATGATGGCAACACTACGGGACACGGACAGAATCATTCGCATTGAGTAGTTGCTCCACTTTTCGCCGCACCTGAGCCGGCGAGAAAGGCTTTGTGAAGTAAGCGTTTGCGCCCAGGCGAAAGACCCGCTCGGGCGTTCGCGGATCGGAGTCGCCGCGAATCCCACCGCTGGGTAGCGACCGGTAACGGCCCAGCAGGCGAACTTTGCCGACCAGCTCACACCCGTCCATCAGCGGCATGTGAAAATCGGGGACCAGCGCGTGAACTTGCGCGTCCGGATTCTCCAGCATTTCGATGGCCTGGCGCGCGCGGGATACCACCCGGACCGCCACGCCGGGTATGGCGAGCAGGGCGATCTCGAGCGTCGCAGCCGAGGGCTCGGCATCTTCGACGATCAATACGGTACGGCTCAGGGGTTCTGAGGATTCCACCACAGCTCCATTTTGTCGAACCCTGCCACGCGCGATGGCGGCTGCGATGTTAACAAAGTGTTAAAGCTGCCGCCCGTTCGATTGTTTCATAAATTCCCCGGGACGCCGCGCCTCAGGGAACAAACCGGTATCCGACGCCGTGCACGGTGAGAAAATGGCGGGGCGTGTTGGCATCGGGCTCCAGTTTCTGCCGGAGTTTGACTACATGGGCATCCACCGTGCGGGTGTTGGGGAAAGACTGGTAGCCCCAAACCGAATTCAGGATCATGTCGCGCGTCAAGGGGCGGTCCGGATTCTGCAGGAAATAGGTCAAAAGATTATATTCAGCCGGAGTGAGCTTGACCTCCTCGCCGTGCCGTGTGACCAGCCGCCGCTCGAAATCCACTTCCGTGTCGCTGAAGTGAATGATCTTGTGAGCATCAGGCGCCATGCGCCGCAGGATGGCGCGAATGCGGGCCAGGAGCTCGCGCGAGCCGAAGGGCTTAACAACGTAATCGTCGGCGCCGATTTCCAGCAGAAGAACTTTGTCCACTTCGTCGCCTACCGCACTCAGCACGATGATGGGTGTTCGCAGCTGAGCCGCGCGCAGCTGCTTACAGATTTCGACGCCGGTCATGCTGGGCAGCCGCAAATCCACTAGCACCAAATCGGGCTTGAGCAGCAGGGCCTTTTCGAATCCCGCTTTTCCGTCGGCTTCGAGTACGGCGCGAAATCCTTCCTGCTCGAGCATCACGCCGATCGTGTCGCGCAGGCTTTCGTCGTCGTCGATGACCAGGATAGTCTGCATGGCGGCAAAAGGCGGGCCGGATGTAGTCAGAATAGCGGATTTAGCGGCAGGATCGCATTCTTAGACTGCATGCTACGATTCATACTGTATGCGAGTCACCGTGATTGGAACAGGCTACGTAGGCGCTGTCACCGGCGCGTGTCTGGCGTATCTGGGCCACCGCGTGACCTGCGTCGATACCGATGCCGCCAAGGTGGCCAAACTCGCCCGCGGCGAGATGCCGATCTATGAACCGCATCTGGCCGAGCTGATCGCCGCGCCCGGGGAAGGCTCGATCGATTTCACCACCGATCTGGCATCGCCCGTCAAGGAGAGCGACGTCATTTTTATCGCGGTGGGAACGACGCCGCGAGCATCGGGCGAATCCGATCTGACCTACCTTGAAGCTGACGCGCG
>JACPNO010000083.1 GCA_016185465.1 Candidatus Solibacter usitatus | reverse complement strand
TTGTATAATCAATAGGTTACATTCGGCTGTCAGCTTGCAATATACAAAATTTCATATGAAAACCGATTTGCGCCGCCTGAGGAACTGTTTTGCGCTTTGAAACTACGGTGCAGCGCCCCGTAGAGGCCACCGGCGTAGGCCTGCATAGCGGAGTTCCCGTCACCATTCGTGTGACGCCCGCCCCGGTATCCACCGGGATTGTTTTCCTGCGAACGGATCTCGAGAATTTTCCAATCCCGGCAAGCTGGCGGCACGTGGCCCGCGTGAGCTACGCCACCAGTCTGATGCGTAAAGGCGTTCTGATCTCGACTACCGAGCATCTGCTGAGCGTGTTCTACAGCATCGGCATCGATAACGCGTACATTGAGATCGATAACCTGGAAGTGCCTATCCTCGATGGCAGCGGCTCTCCGTTTGTCGAGCTGATCCGCGAAGCCGGCATTCGCCACTACCGCCGCAAGCGCCGCTACCTGCGCATTCGCCGTCCGATTTCGGTGGAGGATCGCGGCAAGCGCATCACTATTCTTCCCGACGACGCGTTTCGCCTCACCTGCGACACCAATTTCGATCATCCGATGGTAGGCCGCCAATCGCTCGAAATGGAAGTGACGCCAGAAGGCTACGCGAGCGAAATTGCGCCGGCGCGCACATTTGGATTCGAAAATGAGCTGGACCAAATGCGCAATATGGGGCTCATCCGCGGCGCGACGCTGGCGAACGCTGTCTGCTTCACCCCGAATGGTGTGCTGAATCCGGAGGGGCTGCGTTTCCCCGACGAATGCTGCCGCCACAAGGCCCTCGATCTGATAGGCGACTTGGCGTTGATCGGCAAACCGCTGCTGGGGCACGTCATCGCCGAACGCGCCGGGCACGCCATGCATGCGGCGCTAGTGGCGCGTATCATGTCCGATCCGACGCTCTACGAGATCATCACCTTCGACCAGTTGGCGACCCGCGTAGCGCATGCCTTAATGTCGTGAAGAAGAAGAAACCGGTCTTCGACGTCGGCAAGGAAATCCGTAAACTGGCGAGGGAGCGAGTAGGCAAGGTGCCAGCCGCGCGGACGATTCAACCCAAGTCATCCCGCAAGAAACCAAAACACAAGAAGCCGTTGACGGAAACGGACAGCTAACACCCAGACATCTCTCGCAGAGGCGCAGAGTACGCAGAGAAAATCTTAAGAAATAAAATTGGTTTTGTTATTTCTTCGTAGTTCTCCGTGTACTCTGCGCCTCCGCGAGAAATGTCTTTGCTTACGCCGCTAGTGCGCTAGCACTCCCGTGTATCTTCCGCACCGCTTCCACGATCTGCTCCATGTCCGCCCGCGAGCCCAGCAACATCGTCTGGTAAAACCACACGGCCTCCGTGCACAACTGGTCGTTAACCGGGCAATGGTTCCGCTCCAGGCACTCCGCAATTTGCGCGCTCGAATAAATTGCCCGGTACGCTCGCGAATCCAGCGTGTACTTCAGGAACGGCTCCTTGTTCAGCGGAGTGTAGCCGCCATCGCTCGGAATTCCTTCGGCTTTCATCGCCTCCAGAAACCGCTTGCGCGGCAAGCCGAACTGCTTGGCGTCATAGCGCAGCATGTACAGGTGATACGCATTGCGCGTGCACCCTTCATACATCCGCGCCGGATGAATGCCGGGAATTTCTTTCAGCATCTTGGTGAGGTAGGCCGCATTCTGCTCGCGCGTCCGCGCCTGCTCCTCCACCCGCTTCCACTGCGACAGCAGCAGCGCGCCCTGGAATTCGGTCATGCGCAGGTTGCAGCCGTTGCGGACATACTGCAAGCCGTTTCCAATATCGCCGCGGCCGTTGTTGTGAAAGCTCATGCAGAGCTTGTACAGCTCGGAATCGTTGGTGAGAACCGCGCCGCCCTCGCCCGCATTCAGATTCTTCGACGCTTGAAAACTGAAGCAGCCCAAATCGCCTATCGTGCTCACTTTCTTGCCGCGCCACTCTGCCAGCGGCGACTGGCACGCATCCTCCACGACTGGAATTTTGTGTTTCTTCCCGATCGCCAGAATCGTATCCATGTCCGCCACCGACCCGCCCAGGTGCACCGGAAGGATGCAGCGCGTGCGCGGCGTGATCGCCGCCTCAATCTTGCGAGCGTCAATCTGAAATGTTTCCGGATCGGTGTCCACAAAAACCGGAAGCGCATGCTGCAGCAGCACCGCATTCACGGTCGCGACAAACGTGTATGGCGGAACGATCACCTCGTCGCCAGGCCCGATACCCAAAGCGTTCAGCGAGAGAAACAGCGAAGTGGTGCCGTTGGCCGTGGCCAGGCAGTGCTTGGCTCCCAGCTGCTCGGCCCACATCTTTTCGAACTGCAGCACGTAGCTGCCGCCCACGCGGTTCCAGCGCTTGGATTTCAGCACGTCCATCCACTGGCGCTCGTCGTTGTCCTCCACCATCGGCCAGGATGGAAACGGCGTCGATCGCACCGGTTTGCCGCCCAGAAGCGCCGGCTTGGCGGTAGCAGCGGCGTGCGCCACCAGGCTGCTGGTTGCGGCCGCAGCCAATAGATCGCGACGGGTAGGATTTTTGGACATGAGCTCTCCTTGGTCTTTGGCTATTCTACTGCCGCAACGACACGGGCGGGAAATATTCGCCGCCCAGCGTCCGGCTCCACCAGCTTCCGCCGTTCCCCTTGAAGCTGGTGAAATGATACTCGTAGATCCGGGCTCGTATGTAGCGCGGCGGCCCTCCGGGAAACGGATTCCTGCCCAGCAGCCCCAGCACATCGGGTGATCCGCGCAGCAGTTGCAGCATCAGGTTGACGAACCAGCGATTCTGCTGATAATTCCCCAGCGCCGCAAACCACATCTGCCAATCGAGGCGAGGCTGATGCGGCTCGACCCAGGCGGGCCGGCGTTTTACGTCACCCGGCTTGTAGCGAAATTCATATTCCAGCCATGTCTGGTTGTCGTTTGAGCCTTCGATGACGATCTCCGGACGCGTGGTCGTCATCACCGCAAACAGGCCGTAGCTGTTGACGATGCCGAACGGCGATGTCCAGCGAAGAATGGCTCGCCCGGGCGCCGGCAGCGCGCCAAAAAATGCTTCGCCAAGCTGCAGGCCGCTCAGCAACAGAATCAGACTGAACAGCAGCGGCGTCGCCACTCGCGCCACCTGCGGGAATCGCGGAGCGGCCGGTGACGCAACGTCCTTCTTCAACCAAGCCGGAATCCAGCGTTCGAGCGCTTGATCGTCGCACAGCAGCAGGCACAGCACGAGCGTCAGTAGATTGAAAAAAGCATAGTTGCCGGTCGCGATAATCAACAGTTGAAACGCCGCGATCGCGCCGGCGGCCATCAGCCGAATGCGCCTGGGTGCAAAGATACAAAACGGCACGGCCAGCTCTATGGCAAACATCGCCACAGCCGAAAAAGTCTGAAACCAACCCGGCAGTTGATGAAAATACCAGGCGAGCGGCGTGGGCAGCGGCTGGGTCTCGTAGTGGAAACGCAGGGCCGTGAGATTGCGCCAGGCGGCGTCGTGGTTTAGCAATTTGACCGCTCCGGAAAGAAACACCAGGCGGAACAGCAGCCAGTGGAACAGCCACACGCGCGCGAAAACCGGCGTCAAAAAGATCGCCAGAAATCCCGTTTCCAGCAGCAAATAGTCCCATTGGAAGGAAAGGAAAGCTTGACCCGCCACCACCAGCGAGAGGTACAGCACGAACGAAATCGCCGCTGCCAGGCGCTGTGAACGTCCCAGGATGAGTCCGAGCGAGGACAGGATGCCCGCGTAACAGGCGCTGCGCAGAATCGAATCGCTCGCGCCGAACCAGAACAGCGTGGGCGCGTGCAGCCACGCCGTCGAGCCCACTGCTTCGTATACCACGCGCAGGAAATCGCGTACTGGCAGGATGCCATTCGTGCCCACCAGGCCGGTAATCTGCACGCTGAGCGACAGAAATGCGATCAGGTAAATAACGCCGAGGCATCGAAAGAACAGCGAACTGGTGAGTGAGTAATTGGGTTTCACTAAGTTTTCCGTTGCATGTCGCGGTAGACGTCGCGCTTGGACAATCCACGCCGCCGCGCCACGGCTTTCATGGCATCCATGCGGCTTAGCCCTTCGCGCATGCAGGCCGCAACCGCCTCGTCGAGCGGCGTAGAATCCGGCTCAGGCTCGGCGGGCCGGCCAATCAGCAGCGTGATCTCGCCTTTGATCGCATCGCGCGCGGCGAGTGAGGCGCGCACTTCCGCCGCCGTGCCCCGCAGGAACTCTTCATGAATTTTGGTCAGCTCGCGGGCCACTACCACGGGGCGCGCGCCCAGCGTTTGCTCGACATCCGCCAGCGCCTCCAGAATGCGATGCGGCGCTTCATAAAATACCAGCGTCGCTTCCACCCCCGCGAGTGCGGTAAGGGCGCGAATGCGCTGCCCCGATTTCGGCGGCAGGAACCCTCCGAAGTAGAACGCGTCGGTAGGCATGCCGGAGGCAGCGAGCGCCGTCACCAGCGCCGAAGGGCCGGGAATAGGGATCACGGGAATGCCGTTTTCAATCGCCGACGTAACCAGCCGGAACCCCGGGTCTGAAACCAGCGGCATGCCGGCGTCGGAAACCAGCGCCACGGAAATTCCCGCCAGCAGTTTGGCCGTCAGCTCGGCGGCGCGCTCCCGTTCGTTGTGTTCGTGATAGCTCACCGCGGGCTTGGCAATGCCATAGTGATCCAGCAATCTGCGCGTATGCCGCGTGTCTTCGCACGCAATCAAGCCGGCTTCGCGAAGAATTCGCACCGCGCGGAACGTGATGTCTTCCAGATTCCCGATCGGCGTTGCGACCAGATAAAGAGTGCCCGTCATGACGCCAGCATCCTGTAATTCACCAGCTCGATGGCCGCGTCCGCCAGCGCCTGCCGCGTCTCCGGGGCAATCAGCGCCGCCAGTTCGCGCGCGCGGCTTTCTTTCAACCGGGTGCGCGCCCGCCGCAGCTCCGCGCCGCATTTGCCCGGATGGCACATCAGCTCCGTAAGGCCCTCTGGCAGCGCTTGCAGCAGGCGCGCGAGGCCGCCGGTGTCCATGCGCCCCGTGATTTGGAATCCCGCGAAATGGTCCGTGGTGCGGCAGTCATGGCGATCGAGCGCCGCTTGAAAGCGTTTTCGCACCACGCGCAGGCTGCCGCTGGTCGCGCGCGTCAGCCACGAAGCTCCCACGCTGGCCGGTGTAATAGGCAGGTCGAATGGCCGCCGCACCCAGCGAATCCCAAACTCTTTGGCGATGCGGCCTACGGCTTCCAGAACCGGCGGCGCCAGATGCGTATGTTTGTGGGTGTCCAAATGGGTGACGGCAATGCCGGCCGCCTGAATCGCGCGCACTTGCGCGGCCAGTTCGTCGTACACCTGAATCTTGCGCGCGGCGATCGCTGCCAGCAGCCGCGGTACGCTCGCCGGCAATGCTTTGCCGGCCGCGGCCAGCGATTTCCCGCCCACCAGCACCAGGTGAGCCCCGATATCGAGCGTGGGCGTTTCGCGCGCCAGACGCACGGCGTCCGCGAACGCGCCGCCATTGGCCATCAGCGTAGTTGCCGTCAGAATGCCGCAGCGGTGCGCCTCGACGATTCCTTGATTCACGTCGCGCGTGAAACCGAAATCGTCGGCGTTCACGATCAACTGCCGCCTCACGTTTAGAATATCGCCAGCTTGATGCGGAGAAACTTTTTCGGATTGGCGCGTATGTCTTTCAGCAGAGCGTTCATCTCGGTGGTCACGCCATGCAGGCTGTCGTAAAGCTGCGGGTTGACCATCAACTGGCCCAGCGTGCCCTGGCCGGAGTTCAGCTTATCGATGGTGGTATCGACCTTGCCCAGAAGCTGATTGACCTGGCGGTACAGCTCTTCATCCTTCAGCAGCTTGCCCGCCGTGCCTTTGCCGGCGTCGAGATCCTCCAACATTTTGTTGATGCGAGCCGTGGTTCCGCGCAGATCGTCATACAACGCCTGGTCCTTCAGCAGTTTGCCGGCGGTGCCCTTGCCCTGCTGCAGTTCGGTGGCTATGTCGTTCAGCCGCTGCAAGGTCACGCGGACATCCTTATAAATTGCGTCGTCGTAAATCAGTTTGGACAGGGTGCCGTTGCCGGTCCGTAAATCGGTGATGACCTTTTCGGTTTGCGCGACGGCGGAGTTCAGGCGCGCGTACAGCTCTTCATCCTTGAAGAATTTCCCCAAATTGCCTTTGCCGGCCTCGACGTCGGTCAGCAGCCCGTCCACGCGCTTGAGCAGGACCTGGAAGGATTGCAGCAATCCGGCGCTTTGCGCCATCAGCTCCGGAATATCCTGGCTCGGTACGCTGCGGATTTCGGCGCCGCGCTTCACGATGTTGGTGCTGCTGCCTTTGGTGATGTTGACGAATTTTTCGCCCAGCAGATTGGACGCGCTGATCCGGGCCACCGAATCTTCCGGAATCTCTTTACGCATCTCCTCCGGAATGGTCATCACGATTTCCACCACCCGCGCCGGATCCTTCGAGTTGGACAATGTCAGCCGCTCGACGGTGCCGGCCGTAATGCCGTTGAGGCGCACCATCGTGCCCTCCGCCATCCCCGAAGAATCGTCCATGAAAGTGCGCAGCTCGAAAGTTCGCTCAAAAAAATTGCCCTTGCCAGTGAGCAGAAAGATGAGCACGGCGGCAATAATCATGGCCGCCGAGGCCATGATGCCAACCCGCAATTTCGCCAGACTGACTCGTTGAGGTGACGCCATAGATTATCCGCCCTGCATCTTCCGGAACTTGGCGATGTAAGGATCGCTTTGGGCTTCCAGTTCCGCTTGCCCGCCCTCAAAAATAAGCTGGCCTTCGCGCATCACCAGGAACTTGGTTCGCAATTTTTGCTCGCTTTCACGCGCCGGCTCCAATTTGCCGTTCTCAGGATTGTAGCGGAAATTGGCCACCAGGTTTCCATCCTGGTAGCGATGGGTGACAATCAGCGTGGTGGTGTTGGCCAGATCGCGCTCTTTAATGATGAGCGCCATGATGGTGTGGGCCGTGATCGGATCCAGGCCCGCTGTCGGTGAATCGTAGAGTAGCAGCTCCGGCCGGCTTACTACGGCGCGCGCAATGGCCGCCCGCCGCCGCATTCCACCGGAGAGCTCGCTCGGAAACCGCCGGAGCGTTTGCCCCAGTTCCACGAACCGCAGCGCTTCTTCCACCCGCCCCTGCACCTCGCCGGCCGGACAGTGTATGGCTTTTTGGTTCAGCAGCGGATAGGCCACGTTTTCCTCGATCGTCAGTGAATCAAACAACGCGCTCTCCTGGAACAGCATACCCAGCCGGCTGCGAATATCGAACAACTCGTGTTCCTTGAGCCGGGTAATATCCTTGCCAAAGACGAAAATGGATCCTTTCTCCACCGGATTCAGACCCATCGCCGACTTGAGCAACACCGTCTTACCGCTCGAAGCCGCGCCCAAAATGATGCGGGCCTGCCCCTTCAGCACTTCGAAGGAAACATCCCGCAGAGCGGGCATGCCGTCAAATGATACCGTCACATGCTCGAACCGGAGCACGCTTTCTGAGGGCGCATCCGGCATTACGAAGACACAAGTTGGCTGGTGAAGATTCTCGTGATGAAAAACGTTAGAAAGAAAATCAGCACCGAAGCCCACACCACCGCCTGCGTTGTCGCTTTGCCCACGCCTTGCGTGCCGCCGGTAGCGCGCAGTCCGTAATAGCATCCCATCAGGGAGATGACGAACGCGAACATGAACGGCTTCAGCAGTCCCTGCGTCAAGTCATTCCATTCGAGAGAAGTCCACACCGATCTCCAGTAGGGCCGGCTGGGCAGGCCGAGCAGCGGCGTGTTGACCATCCAGCCACCCACCATGCCCGAAAAATCGGCGATGATCGTCAGCAGCGGCAGCA
>JACPNO010000071.1 GCA_016185465.1 Candidatus Solibacter usitatus | reverse complement strand
AGAGCGGCTGTACCCTTACGGCCGCGGCTCGGTGAGGCGCCGTCAGAGCTGTCAGACAGGAGAGTCAACCTAAGGTGGGTGACCGCGATGAGCGGAGAGCCAGACGGAAACGGGGATCGGAACAACCAAAGCGAGCGCCTTTCAGCAATGGCAGAGCTTGAACAGGAAATGAAGCGCACGGGAGAGCGCATCCGCCGCCTGGAGCGGGGCGCGATCAGCCGCGTCCAAGAGACGAAGCAGCGGGCGGCACAAATGCGGGTCGCCGGCATCATGAGCGGGACGTCGCTGGACGGGATCGACGTCGCGGTGGTCGAGCTTCCCGCGATTCGGACGCTGAAGTTCCTCTCGGTTCCGTACCCTGCCAAGATTCGTGAGCGGTTAATGGCGGTGTCGAATGCGGTGACGCATACGGCGGAGATCTCGCGGCTCAATTATGAGATTGCGGAATTGTATGCGAAGGCGGTGAAGCGGGCGGGGAAGGTCGATTTGATCGGGTGTCACGGGCAGACGATCTACCATGAGGGGCGGCGGAATACGCTGCAGATCGGGGAGGCGGCGGTGCTGGCGGAGCGGACGGGGACGCCGGTGGTGTCCAACTTCCGGGCGCGGGATATCGCGGCGGGGGGGCAGGGGGCGCCGCTGGTGCCGTTTGTCGATTACAAGCTGTTCCGGCATCGCTCGCGCACGCGCGTCGCGCTGAACATCGGAGGGATTGCGAATATTACGGTGATTCCGGCGGGGGCGCGGCCGGAGGATGTGGTCGCGTTCGATACGGGGCCGGGAAATATGGCGATCGACGCGTTGACTCGTGAGTACTCGGGCGGGAAGCTGAGTTTTGACAGGGGTGGGAAGATCGCGGCGTCGGGGAAGCTCGATCGGGCGCTGCTCGACGATCTGCTTGCCGATGCGTATTACCGAAAGCGGGCGCCGAAGAGCGCGGGGCGGGAACAGTATGGCGCGGAGTTTGTCGCGCGTTTGAAACAGAGCGGGGGGGCTTTGTGCGATCTGATTACGACGGCAACCGTCCTCACGGCGGCGACGATTGCGAAAGCCGTCACGTCGTTCGTAAAGGGTCCGTTGGATCTGATCGTGTCGGGCGGCGGCGCGCACAATCCGGAGATCGTTGGCCACCTCGCGGCGTTTCTGCCGCAGGCGAGGGTTGCGCAGTCGAGCGATTTCGGCGTCGACGTCGACGCTAAGGAGGCGATCGCGTTCGCGATTCTCGCTTACGAGACGTGGCGCGGGAGACCGTCGAACCTGCCGTCGGCGACCGGCGCCAGGCGCGCGGTGTTGTTGGGAAGTGTAACACCGACCCGCATTTCGTCCCAGTTGTAGGCAAATTCCTTGCCGCAATCCAAACAAGCGACATAAGTTCCATTACGCGCGCCGGCGTTGCGTCTGGGCGTGAGGGGGAACGTGGTGTGTTGATGGGAACAGCCAAAAATCGAGTTGAGCAGCGACTGAAGCATAGGTCGGGTCCCTTCCTTCACTTCAGTAGATACAGTAACCTGCGGGTAAGTTTCAGTTCGGTTGAGTACGTGGGATCTAGTACCTGTGCTGGAGGTTACAAATCAGGCGAGCGACTTCGTCACGTCTTCGGCGATCAATTGGCCGTGAAATCGTCCGTTTTCAATGAAGATTTCATTGGTATGCATGCCTGCGACGATGACGCCAGCCAGGTAAACCCCTGCCCTCTCGCTCTCCAGCGTGCGCGGATCGGTGCGGGGGCGCTGGGTCTCCGTTTCGAGCGTTATGCCTGTAGCGTTTAGGAACGCCAGGTCGGGCTGATAGCCGATGAGGGCGAACACAAAATCGTTTTTCAGGGTGAGTTCGCCCGTTGGAGTGGCGATCCGAATTGAGTTCGGCAGGATTTCCAGAACGTGGGAATGAAAGTAGCCCGGAATCTCTCCGT
>JACPNO010000013.1 GCA_016185465.1 Candidatus Solibacter usitatus | reverse complement strand
CCGACCACAGAAGAAAAGCGTAAGGTGCAAACCAGGTCGGCGATGGGCTCCGAAATTCTTGATAACTCCTGACAGCCAGATAGACGCCTCCAGCACTCCATAACCATGCTTTGGTTCGCGGCGTCACTTAGTCCTCGATAACTCTAGCTTAATTCAGCCCGATAGGAAAACCTGGTGGGACCGCTTCCTACGGTCGCGGCTCAGATGCGACACGCAACAATCACACATAACAGAGCCGCGACCAGAGGGAGCGGTTTCTGAAATACCTACACATCCTGCGTGAAAATATTTCGCGCGCCACACGTCGGGCATTGATACATGTTCCAGCGCCCGGGAACCAGTTCCTCCGCCGGGTGCCCGGCGCCGCAGCGCACGCACACGTTACTCCAACCATCCTCGCGAACCGCTTCCGCCACTGGTCCGAAGAACAGCGCCCACCCGTAAACGCTCAGCCGCGTGCCGAACGCGCGATCCATCCGCCGCAGCACCCAAGTTCCCACGCGCAGGAAGCCTTCTCGTCCACCAGCGATAATCCAAAACCGCCGCGGCGCGCGCGCCGTCCGGTTATGCGGATTCGCAAAGCAAAACGACGCATACAGCGGCCGTGTCGCCACATGCCGCGCCCCCGTATGCCGCTCGATCGCCCCGATCAACTGCGCCACGTCGACAAAAGCATTCACATGAATGCCGCCGCCCGAGAGCCAGCGAAACAGCCGGTCGCTGAACGCGCTGGCATCGGGCACGGAAACGAACACACAGCCGCCCGGTTTCAGCACGCGGCCAATTTCAGCCAGCGCCGCGTCTAAGCCCACAAAATGCTCCAGGCTGTGATTACAAACCACGGCGTCGAACGCGCCGGCGCGAAAGGGCAATCGGGATGCATCGGCCTGAACAAATGCCACGCCCGGCGCGATGCGAACCGCGTCAAGATCCACCCGCACCGTAGTAAACGAAAAATCCTGGTGCCGGTAGCTGCCCGTCGAGCAGCCCAGGTCGAGCACCCGCCCCGCCGCGCCTACGTGCCGCAGAATTTCATGCAACCGGGTCCAGCTCCTGGTAGAAACTCAGCACATTATCACCTTGGCGGATGGAGCGCGTGCGGCGCAACCTGCCATACTCGTCCGCCAGCGGCTGGCGCACGGAATGCTGCGCGATTACCAGCGGCGGCGGCTTGCGTCCCAATTTGTCGAGCGCAGTTGCGTATTCAACTTCCAGATCATACGGCGGGTCAAGAAACACGATGCCGGCCGGATAAGTGGCGATCGAATGCAACGAAGGCCCCATCACCACCTGCGCGCGATCCTCCACGCCCAAGGCCGCCAGATTTTCCCGGATCAGCGCCACCGCCGGCCGGTGCTTTTCCAGAAAAATCGCGCGCGCCGCGCCCCGGCTGAGGGCTTCGATGCCCACCGCGCCGGTTCCCGCATAAGCGTCCAGAAAAACGGCGCCCGGAATGCGCGCGGCGAGAACGTCGAACAAGGTCTCGCGCATGCGGTCGGGCGTAGGCCGCAGCGCGTTCCCGGATAGGGTTTTCAACCGACGCGACCGGAATTCACCGCCTATGACGCGCATCCCCGGCAGTATAGCGCCTGCTAAAGCCGTCAACGATGCCAGCCGATCAAAAGGGCATATGAGCGAGAAGCGCTCGGAACCAAGATCCATGTGCGCCGATATGGTCGGGCTGTACCGGCGCGACAAATCAACTTGGAAACGCTGGTCGGCCGCGATGCTGGAAGATATTTCCCGCTCCGGAGCGTCGCTGCAAACTGACGCGCCCATTCCGCTGGGAACCGTTCTGCGCATCACT
The DNA here is from genome assembly GCA_016185465.1 of Candidatus Solibacter usitatus. Taxonomy (GTDB): domain Bacteria; phylum Acidobacteriota; class Terriglobia; order Bryobacterales; family Bryobacteraceae; genus JACPNO01. The sequence goes on along the minus strand of JACPNO010000013.1, from coordinate 2,865 downwards.
TTTCCGAAAGGACGACTGGAAGGCACGGTGCGCTACTGTTTTCCGCGCGATATGGGCTACTGTGTGGGCGTGCAGTTCGCCGAGCACAATAAGTGGAGCAAAAGCCAATTTCGCCCGCGGCACATGCTCGACCTGGTCAAAATGGCGCAGGGCTCGAAAGTCGCCCGCTCAGTAGCGAGCCAGCCAGCGCGCCCGCTCGGCTACGTGAACGGCGTTGGGTAAGAACGCGGCTTCTAGCGGCGGGCTGTAAGGAACGGGCGTGTCGGGCGCTGCTACGCGCACGATCGGGCCGTCCAGATACTCGAAAACTTTCTCCGAAATCCTCGCCGCCAGTTCTCCGCCCAGGCCGCCGGTGAGCGTGTCTTCGTGCAGCAGCAGCGCTTTCGATGTCTTGCGCACGCTCGCCAGCACGGTTTCTTCATCCAGCGGCAGCAGCGTACGCAAGTCCACAATTTCAACCGAAATGCCTTCCTGCTGCAACGCGTCCGCGGCTTCGAGCGCTACGTACACCATCGCGCCGTAGGTAATGATCGAGAGATCCGCGCCGGCGCGCACCACCGCCGCTTTGCCAATGGGCACGGTGTAATCTTCGGCCGGCAAGTCTTCTTTGATTCGGCGGTAGAGCGCTTTGTGCTCGAAAAACAGGACCGGATCATTGTCGCGTATGGCGGATTTGATGAGTCCCTTGGCGTCGTAGGCAGTTGCGGGGGCGACCACTTTGAGGCCGGGCGTATGCGTGAACGCGGTCTCCGGATTCTGCGAGTGAAACGGCCCGCCGTGAATGCCGCCGCCGGAAGGCGCGCGGATGACGATCGGAACGCCAGCCGACCAGCGGTAGCGGCACTTAGCGGCGAAGTTGACGATCTGATCGTACGCGCAGGAGATGAAATCGGCGAACTGGATCTCGACCACCGGCCGCAGACCCATCAAGCTCGCGCCAGTGGCCGCGCCCACGATGGCCGCCTCCGAAATGGGCGTGTCAACCACCCGCCGCGCGCCAAAGCGGTCAAGCAAACCCGCCGTTACTTTGAATGCGCCGCCGTAGACGCCGATGTCTTCGCCCACCAGGAAGACGTTGGGATCACGGTCCATCTCTTCGGAGAGTCCTTCGCGGATGGCTTCGAGGTAAGTGGTGGGCATACTTAAGAAAAATTTTCTCGCTGAGGCGCAGAGTACACAGAGAAGATCAACACCATAAAGTCTTCTTGGTTTTCTCTGCGTCTCTGCGAGAAATTCTTAGTGTTAGTTTGTCTCGTAAACATCGTCTGTAAGCCCGGACGCATCCGGAAAAGGGCTCTGCTCCGCCCATTCCACAGCTTTATCGATTTCTTCCCGAATGGCTGCCCGGGTTCCCGCAATCTCTTCCGCCGACGCCCACCCCAGCTCGATCATCTTCCGCTCCAGGCGATCGATCGGATCCTTGCCCGCCCACTCTTCGCGCTGCCCCGGCGGCACATAGTCGGCGGCGTCGTGCGCGGAATGCCCCGTCATGCGATATGTTTTGCACTCAATTAATGTCGGGCCCAGGCCGGCCCGCGCATGCGCCACGGCGCGCACCGCTGCTTCATGCACCGCCAGCACGTCGTTGCCGTCCACAATTTCCGCCGGAATGCCGTAGCCCGTCCCGCGATCCGCCACATTCACGCACGCCATTTGCTTGGCGAGCGGCGTCGAATACGCGTATTGATTGTTATTGCAGACCAGCACCAGCGGCAGCTTTTGCACGGCGGCAAAGTTGACGCCTTCGTGCCAGTCTCCGCGGCTGGTGGCGCCATCGCCGAAGAAGACCAGCGCCACGTTTTGCGTGCCTTTGTACTTGAGCGCCAGCGCGCAGCCGGCCGCCACCGGAACCGATGCAGCCATGGCGCTGATGATGGCCACGATATTGCGCCGCATGTCGCCCATATGCATGTTGCCGTCGCGGCCGCGCGTCAGGCCGCCCACGCGCCCCATGTATTGCGCGAAGATTTCGCCCACGCTCACGCCCCGCATCAGGAAAATGGCCAGATCGCGATGGGAAGGGCAAACCACGTCGTCAGGACCCACCGCCAGGCCGGCGCCCACCGGGATGGCTTCCTGCCCCCGGCCCACGTACACGCCGCCGACGATTTTGCCCTGGCGATACAATTTGCGCTCGATGCGCTCTTCGACTTCGCGCATCAGCGTCATATAGCGGAGTGACGTGCCGGCAAGCTTCTGCAGGCCCGCGTCCACGGCAAGCGCGCTCATAAGGGGGAAGTATACAACGGTGCGGGGGCGGAAAGAGGGAGCCGGTTTGCTTGGCGAAACCGCTCCCTTTGGTCACGGCTCAGTAACACATCCAAACGCTTCAGAATCCCTGCACAGTCTTTTTCTACGGAGCCTCTGCCGCGGTGGCTGCTGGTGCAACTGGGAATCTGACCCCTTTGCTTGTGAGACTTCAAACATCGGTGCCTGGGGTGACGGGCGGTCTAAACTGGTTGTACAGTAACTGGTTTAGGTGAGGAATAAGTGCTCTATTCACGGGCCTCCAAGTGCCCACTTTGTGACTGCGATGTCCAGATCTTAAAGCTTCGTGGGTCGTTTGATTGTCCCGGCTGCGGGAAGGCTCTAGAGGTCAATGGAACTTATTCAGTGGGGATTAGACTGCTAGCCTTGGTTCTTAGTTTCCTTCTTGCGCGTGGATGCGGGTTGGAGGGCTTCTGGTTGTTTCAGGCGGGTATATTCTTTTGGCCGTTGCTTCTCATATCGGCTTGGAAGATATCTGGGCAGGTCTGGCCACCGGTCCTGATTTCGGCAGTTCCGGGCGTTACTACGCTTGGCTTGGGTGGAAAGTAACAATCTGAAGGGCGGAGGGCAGCTCATTTGGATTGACCTGCTCCCCAT
>JACPNO010000012.1 GCA_016185465.1 Candidatus Solibacter usitatus | reverse complement strand
GCGTTGCCGTCGTAAACCACGTACAAATCCTCGTTGATGCGCCGCCAGATGGCCACTTCCGAAGTCTGCGTCTGGGAGGCCATGTAGAAGCGCCGCTCGGGATAGATGGTTCGCTGCATTTGGCCGCCCTCGGAAACCTCCACCGCCATCCGGCCCCAGCGGTAGTTATCGTTGCGCCCCGCGTCCACGTTGGCGACCTTCAGCGAATACTTGCCCAGCGGCGCGGACTGGCCGGGATTTATTTCCACCGTGGTATCGCGATTGAAGGCGTTGCCGGTGAAGCCGATGAACATCAGCACCACGCCCATGTGCACCAGATACCCTCCGTAGCGGCGGGTGTTGCGATGCGTCAGCTCCACCATGGCGGAAAGCAGGTTCGCGCCGCTCTTGGAAGAAATGGCGTTCGAGCCCTTCCAGAATTCCAGCGCGATGGTCACCGTGACGAAGGTGCACAGCAGGAACGAGACCAGCGCGTAGTAGTTGCGCACTCCCGCCAGCGCCAGCCCAACTGCCACCACCATGCCCGCCCCCAGGGGGATCAGGAAAGCGCGCTTCAGGCTCTCGAACGAGCTCTTGCGCCAGGCGATCAGCGGGCCTACGCCGGTCAGCAGCATCAGGAACAGGCCGATGGGAATATTGACGCGGTTGAAGAACGGAGCGTCCACGCTGATCTTTTCGCCGGTGACGGCTTCGCTGATCACTGGAAACAGTGTGCCCCACAGCACGGAGAAGCAACTGGCCACCAGCACCAGGTTGTTGAACATGAAGCTCGATTCGCGTGAGAGCACGCTCTCCAGTTGCGCTTCCGACTTCAGATACTCCAGCCGGTTCAAGATCAAGTACACCGTGGCCGCGATGCCAATGGCCAGGAAGGTGACAAACCACTGCCCGATGGGCGATTGCGCGAAGGCGTGCACCGATTGCACCACGCCGCTGCGCGTGAGGAATGTCCCGAAGATGCACAGGAAGAAGGTGCTGGCAATCAGCACCATGTTCCAGACCTTCATCATGCCCTTCTTTTCCTGCATCATCACCGAGTGCAGAAACGCCGTTCCGCCCAGCCAGGGCAGCAGCGACGCATTCTCCACCGCGTCCCATCCCCACCAGCCGCCCCATCCCAGAACGTGGTATGCCCAAGCCGATCCCAGCACGATGCCGCAGCTTTGAAACAGCCATGCCACCATGCTCCAGCGGCGCGTCGTGTTGATCCAGCCGTCGCCCGGCTGGCGCGTGATCAGCGATCCCATGGCGAACGCGAACGGCACAACAAAGCCGATGTAGCCCAGGTACAGAATCGGCGGATGAATCACCATCGCCGGATACTGCAGCAGCGGGCTGAGTCCATTGCCATCGCCAACCGCTGTGACCACTCCCTCGCGCGCCAGCATTTGGAACGGGCTGACCACGAACGTGTTCAGCATCAGGAAGAAAACTTGCACGCTCGCGATAATCGCGACCACATACGGCATGAAATCGCGGTGCCGCCGGCGATTGCCGAACACCACAACCACCGCGTACGTCGCCAGCAGCCAGCTCCAGAAGAGCAGGGAACCCTCCTGGCCGCCCCACCACGAAGTGAATTTGTAAATCATGGGCATCGCGCGGTTGGAATGGCCGGCGACATAGGCGTAGCGAAAATCGCCGGTGAGCAGCGCGTAGACCAGAATGCCCGACGCCAGCGTGAGCAGAAACCAAACGCCGTAAACGGCGCGCTCGGCGCTCAGGATCAGAAAGGGATTGCGCTTCAGACGTCCGGCTACCGAACCAATGACCGCGTAGATGGCGACACAAAACGCGAGCAGTACGGCGAGAGCGCCCAGATTCTCCATACCTATCCTTTAGAAACTGGCCTTGTTGCTATCCGCCGCCGGCTTTTGGCCCGGCTTGGCTTCGTACTTGGAAGCGCACTTGGCCTGAATGCGGGTGGCGTGAAAAACGCCGTCGCGCCCCATTTTTCCTTCGGCCAGCGCCTGCGCGCCGTCGCGGAATGTGTCGGGCAGCGGCTCAGCGCCGTCGTAGGTGACTTTCACCTTCAGCGCTTCCTGCACCAGCACAAACTCCACGGCATTGCCTTTGCGCACGATGGATCCGGCGCCGACGTCACCAGCCACGCGCAGCCGCTTTACGTAGGCCTGATCGCCCATCTGCCCTAGTTCGACCACGGTTTTATAGTACGTCTGATTGTCTTTAATACTGGCAGTGGCCAGCCAAATCAGCGTGCCTACAATAATGACAATGAGAGCCGCGAATTTTCCGTACTTTTTCATGTCAGCCTCTGCAATCAGTATAGCGCCGGGCGAGGGCGGCGGGACGGGTCCAAGCCAAGACTTTGCTCATTAGCCCATCATACGCGCACTTTTTTTCTTTTCTTGCTTGTGACTGATTGAGGCTTTTGGACTTGCGGGCGCGCTATCGCGGTCTCTTCCGGCGTTCGAATCACCGCAAACGTGAGCAAAACAAAGCTGGGCCAGAGCTGCACGTAAAGCCGCCCGAGCGCTGTGTTGAGGTGCCAGGCCAGATCGAGCGGAGTGATCATGAACGTGAAAAAATAACCCGCGAGTACAGCCAGCAGAACTGCCCCAAGGATGACGATCGCCGGTTGCCGCCGGCGCGCCGGATGAATGCCGAGGCAGATCCCGATGATTGCCAGGGGAATCACCGGGTGAATCGTGCTCACGCCAAATCCAAGTCCTTCATGCCAGAACGCTTTGGCGATCTGCAAGTACCTGGAGGCCTGAAACAGTTTTCCCGACGCCGACGGCAGGCTCCCGCTGAAAGTACCCGTTGCCGGCGCCAGAAAAAACTTGAAGTACAACGCGATGAGTACCGGCACGGCCGCGCCCGCGACGACGCTGAGCAAAGCCGTCTTCGCGCCGGCTTTCCGTACAACGTAGAGAACCGCGATGCCGATGCAGCTCAGCAGCAGGAACAACAGCCCTTCGTTTTTTGTCCAGGCGGCGAATCCCGCCGCGAGTCCAGCCAGTGCCAGCACTTTCTCGGCGCCGCGGTCCGTACTAGCCGCAAGCAGCGCCAACGCCAATGCCGCTGCGTAGTAGAAGCCGAGAGGGACGTCGGCGTACTGGTTTGCGCCCTCCATCAGGAACCTGGGGCTGGCCAGCAATATCATTCCGGCCAACAGCCCGGCGCTCCAGCTGCGCAGCAGGGCGCGCGCCGCGACCAGCAATCCGGCTGTCGCGAACGTGAAAAGCGCGGCCACCGCTATGGGCGCGGAAATGGCATTGGTCGAACCCATCAGATTCCAGCAGCTCGCGATGAATCCGGAGAGCAGCAGCGGGTAATCGGGATGGGTGCGGTTCAGCAGGCTGGAAAATGCATTGCGCCACGAGGCGTCATTCTGCGCCAGAAATCCGGCGCGCAGATTCCACAGCGTCCAAGCGTCCCATCCACCGTATGGATTGCTCTGGGAGCTATTGACGAATACCGCAACCGCAAACCCGAGCGCCACCAGAAAGCCAATGAGCGGGATCCACAACACACCTCCCGCCCGCGGCTCCGCACTCGCCGAGCGCCTTTTCCAGCAGCCGGCGCCCAGAAGCCCCAGAATGATCAGCTCCGCGGCGACGAAAGTTTTCGTAGAGGGGCCCAGCGTGAGCCAGATCAAAAAATACAAACACGAAGAAATACCCGCTCCGAGCCCGGCGCCCACGCAGACTGCCAACAGCTGGCCGACTCGATTGTGCCCGGCCGAGGGCAGTAGCAACAGCACGGTCAGATAGCCGATCGAAATCGAAAGCAGCAGCGCCGCCAGCAGCACCAGGTTCATGAGCCGGATTTCCGGTAGAGGATAACGCCGTTGGAAAACTCCTTAACCAGCGTGAGCTGCCGCGCCCGGCCGAACTCGGCATAGTCCAGAGGCCTGGAAAAATTCCCGACTACCCATTCGCGGCGGGCGTTATCCACCACCAGCACCGGAGCCAGCCCGTATTGCGCCGCCGAAAGAACCGCCGGTTGGGAAACGTCCGAAACATAGCCCACGACAGAGTTCGCCGGCAGCTCGCGCTTCAGTGCTGCGAAGCGCTCCTCTTGGGCTCCGATTTTGTAAGGGTCGGATGAGGCTAAGTTTCGCTCTTGCTGAGCCATGGAGAAACTGAACGCGGCGTAGATGCACAACACGCCGGCCGCGCTCATTCCAAGCACAGTCCTAACCGGGATTTCCATATTGGCCTCGCGAGAGGATTTACTATAGCAAACGTTGAGTTCCCGGCGGTCTACCGTGCAGTGGAGATAGAAAGAGGGCGGGTTTGAAACCCGCCCCTACAAAACAGCGGCACGGGAAACCCGTCGTGCAAAACAGAGGCACGGGAAGCGCTGCGTTGGGGCGGGTTTCAACCCCGCCCGTTGCTTCGGCACTACTCCAGCGCCACCCGGCGCGTCTCCGGCAGCGTGAAAATCAGCGCGGCGGCCACCAGAAAAAATCCGGAATTCAACGCCAGCGCCGCGCCCACGCCGTGACGGTCCGCCAGAAATCCCACCGCGAACGGAGCCATGGCGCTCAAGCCGCGCGCGACGTTGAACGTGAAGCCGTGCCCGGTGCCGCGCACCGCGGTGGGATAAATCTCCGCCAGCATCGCGCCAAATAATCCAAAATAGCCAGAGCCGAAAAAGCCGATGAGAGGCCCCAGCACCAGCAGCGCCGTTTCCGCCGTCCGTCCGCCCAGGTGCGGCACCCAGCCGTACACCGGCACCAGCGCCGCCGCCGTCAGCATGTAGATCAGGAACGCGGGGCGGCGTCCGAAGCGGTCCGCAATCATGCCGAAGGTCACGTAGCCGAAAAATGCGCCGATCTGCATGGGAATGATCCAACCGCTGGTGCGCACAATGCTCAATCCGGCGCCGCCTGCCGCCTTGGGCGCGGAGAGAAATCCCGGCAGCCAGGTGAACAGCCCCCAATACGCGAATAGCACCGCGGTGCTCAACGACGTCGCCATGAGCGTGCGCCGGGCGAGTTGTCCGCGAAAGATGTCCGAAAATCTTGCCGTAGATCGCGCCGCTTTTCCGGCTTTCCAAATTTCTGTTTCGGGAACATTACGGCGAATGACCAGCGCGAGCGCCGCCGGCGCCAGGCCAGTGAAGAACAACACGCGCCATCCGAATCGCGGCAGCACAAACGCGGTAACGCCAGCCGCCAGAATGTATCCCAGCGCCCAGCCGGATTGCATGAAGCCGGTGGCCTTGGCGCGGTGCTCGGGAGGCCAGGTCTCGGCCACCAGCAGCGCGCCCGCCGACCATTCGCCGCCCAGGCCCAGCCCGATGAGCGCGCGCCAGAACAGCAATCCACCCAGACTCGATGACAGCGCCGTGCCCGCCGAAGCGAACGAGTAGAGCAGGATCGTGTAGACCAGCGTGCGCGTGCGCCCCACCCGGTCGGAAAGAATACCGAACAGCACCCCGCCCGCGGCTGAGGTAATCAGCGTGATCGAGCTCACCAACCCTGCCTGCGCGTTGGAAAGCCCGAACTCGGCGCGCAGCGTGTTCAGCGCGAACACGTAGAGCAGCACATCAGTCGCGTCCAGCATGTAGCCGGATTGCGCCGCGAACAACGCGTGCCATTGCCGCCGCGTAATGCGGCTAAGAGCCGGAGAGGCGATCAATGGGCCCCGGCCGGCGCGCGCCGTGGATGCTTTCGCAGCCAGCGATACTGGTAGGCCGAGCCCGGCGGCGCGCTTTCCTTACAGCTTTCCGAGTGCATGTCCTCCAGCATACTGTTTACATGCAGACGATCGCTGAACCCGCACGAAGCCAGCACCTCGCGGATCTTGCGCACGTTACCGCCGTACGCTGGAAATTCAACCAGCGTAGTAGCCGTTTCACTTTCACTGCCGTCGGCGAATACGTAGACTACAGCGGCATCGTGAAAGATTTGCGGGTTGATGGGAAAGTCGAGCAAGGCCAGCGCTTCAAGTAGATCCTCAAGATCGCGCGCCGCCACGTCGACGGAAATGGAAAGCAGCTCTCCCTCACGCCCGGACAGCGCGAGAGAGGCATCGGTCGGTTGCACACTCGGCCAGACGCTCATCTAATTCCTCCAGCATCCGGCAAGATCGGCCCCAAAAAAACAAAACCCCGGGACCAAAGGCCACGGGGATTCACATTCAATCGGACCGACCCGCCTTTAGCACTTTTTAGCGTGGTTGCAATTAGCTGAGCCAAAAAACCGGCTCTAAATCAATCCACGTTTCAAAAAAACTGTATCACCACGATTAACCAAATGCAATAGCGCGGCCGCCCCACTGGTTATTTCCGCAGATATGGAAATCTTATCGGAAAAAATACAGTGACAAGAATTCCGACCGAGGCTACAATCATTGAGACCGGGAAACGAAAGTCGGAGATCCTGGAAGGGCCCAATAAAAACACGGAGGGATTGATGTCTACTCGCTGTCGAGCGCACGTGAGGCATATTTTTGGGGCCGTAGTCCTGATGATGCTATTGCTCGCGCCCGCTGCAAAGTCCGACACATTTACCATAACTTTTCCAACCGGCGCCGATCCCGGAGATGGCGGCACCATTTCCACCAACGGATGCGCCGTCTGCGGTAACGCCGATTTTACGGGCTTCGATATTATCCTTCTTGGGTTCGAGTTCACGCCGCCCGGGGCCGCCGTATTCGTATCCGGGACTCCAGGTACCCTGTTTGGCAACGATAACGTCGACTTCGTCCAAAGCGGCGGCTTGCCTCACCTCGGGCTTTTCGAGGACGGCACTTTCGAGTACAGGGAGCCCGCAACCGCGGAAAATCCTTCCAGAGGCACGTTTTTGCTGGCGCCAGCAGCCGGTGTGCCCGAACCCTCGTCGCTGATCCTGATGGTGGGTGTCCTGCTGATTCTGGGGCTCGCCGTTCGACGGCACCATCGAACCGCGGCCTAGCGGTACGCTCTGGAAACCAAAGATAACGCCGCAGATTGCTCTAAACACCGCATCCTGATAGCCTCATATTTGTCCTGAGGAGGACTTTATGAGGAAACTCACACTTCTGCTGTCTGGCGTCTTGGCCAGTACGCTGGCTGCGCAAATGCAGCCTCCCAAAACACACTTGAAGGTAGGCGACATGGCCCCCGATTTCACCATGCCGTCGACCGCCGGAGGCAAGGTAACACTCTCCGAGTTCCGCGGAAAGAAAGCCGTTGTGCTGGCGTTCTTCCCCGCCGCGTTCACCGGTGGTTGAACCAAGGAAATGCTGGCGTACCAGGCTGGTATCGCCAAATTTGAAGGTGTTGAGACCCAGGTATTCGGAGCAAGCACCGACAACACCCCTTCCCAGAAAGCATTTGCTGAAAAGCTGAATCTGACTTTCCCTATCCTCAGCGATTTTTCAAAACGGCAGGTAGCGAAGGACTACGGCATATTGATGCCCGAGATCGGCATCGCCAACCGGGCCACATTCGTGATCGACAAGGAAGGCAAAATCCAACACATCGAGGAGGGCAGCGGCGCCATCGACCCAAGCGGGGCCGAGATGGCGTGCAAACGCCTGAAGCATTAAAGTGGGGCAGGTCCCCGACCTGCCAATCATTTCATTCCTAAACGGCGGGTCGGTGACCCGCCCCACTGCGCCGCCTTCGAGTGGAACGTGGCCAAGATGGCCCGGCATTGCAAGGATCACTATCGCGCCTTGCGCCCGCACGGCAAGACGCACAAGTGTCCCGAGATTGCGAAGGCCATAATCCGCGCCGGCGCCGTGGGAGCCTGCACCGCCAAGCTGAGTGAGGCAGAAGTTTTCGCGCGCGACGGCGTCACCGGCATTTTGATTACCACCGCCGTGATCGGCCGGCACAAGATTGAGCGCGCCGTGCGCCTGGCCGCCGCCCACAGCGACACCATCTTCTGCGTGGATGACGCGCAAAATGTGCGCGATCTCAACGACGCCGCGGCCGCCGCGCGCATTCACCTTAACCTGGCGATCGATTTGTTCGTCGGCACGCGCACCGGCATTGAGCCGGGCGATCCGGCGGTTGCGCTCGCGCAGCTCATCGACTCGCTGCCCAGCGTGAAGTTCGCAGGAATTCAAGCCTACGCGGGACAGGCCTCCCACACCAGCGGATTCGCCGAGCGGCGGCGACATTCACGAGAGGCCATGGCGCCGGCCGTCGAGACCCGCTGCGCGCTTGAGGGGAAGGGAATTGCCTGCCCGCTGCTCACCGGCGCTTCGACCGGAACCTACAACATCGATTGCGAAATCGACGGCGTCAGCGAACTGCAGCCCGGCAGTTTCATATTCATGGATGTGGATTACAATCGCATCGGCGGCCAGGATGGCCCGGTCTATCGCGATTTCCGCAACGCGCTGACCGTGCTTACGACGGTGGTGAGCAAGCCCACCAAGTCGGGGGCGGTGGTGGATGGCGGCTTCAAGGCCTTCGCTACCGACCGGCCGTTTATGCCGGAAGTAAAAAGCATTTCCGGCATTGTCTACAACTGGGGCGGCGACGAGCACGGCATTTTGAATCTGGCGCAGGCGTCGGCGGCGGTGAATCTGGGCGACCGCCTCGAGTTCATCGTTCCACACTGCGATCCGTCGGTGAATTTGTACGACAGGATGTACTGCTTGCGCGGCGACAACGTCGAAGCGGTCTGGCAGATTGCAGCCCGCGGCATGGGGCAGTAGTGGGGCAGGTCCCCGATGTCAAGAGCCAAGACATGGTGGACACTGACTGCCAGGACATCCTTGACACTTTTGGGAGCGGGATAGGGTAGAGGGAAAGGGCCGG
>JACPNO010000011.1 GCA_016185465.1 Candidatus Solibacter usitatus | reverse complement strand
TGTCTGCTGCCTGGGGTTGCAGTGCGCCCCGATACCGCCCGGCCTTTCGAGCATCCGGCGCGCGCCGCCGAAGTTTTCTGGCGCAACGAGCGGGTGGGCCGGCTGGCCGAGCTGCATCCTTCGCTGCTCACCGGCCGCGCCGCCCTGCTCGATCTCGACTTGCAAAAGATTCTGGAATTGCGCCCGTCGCAGAAGAAGTACACGCCGCTGCGCCGTTTTCCGGAAAGCCAGTTCGATCTCTCCGTAATTGCCGCCAGCCGCGAGCTGATGGGCGATCTGCAAAACAAACTAACCGGATTCGCCGGCGAGCTCCTGGATCACATCGAGTTTGTGCGCGTGTACAGTGGTCCGCCGCTCGCCGAAAATACCAAGAGCGTTTCTTTCCGCCTGACGGTCGCCGCGCCCGATCGCACCCTTTCCTCCGATGAAGTGGGCGCCATTCGAACCCGCATCATCGACGGCATGCGCCTGCTAGGCTACGAGCTGCGGGTCTGATATGGCGCGTAAACCCTACTTCTGGAAAATCAAGGGCCGCGAACTGCAGCTCGGCGAGCGAACGTTGATCGTCGGCGTATTGAATGTCACGCCCGATTCTTTTTCCGACGGCGGCAAGTACATGGATCCGGATCGCGCCTTCGCGCACGCCTTGCATATGGAGGAACAGGGCGCCGACATCATCGACGTAGGCGCGGAATCCACCCGCCCCGATTCTACGCCCATCTCCGCAGCCGAGGAATTGCGGCGCCTGATTCCGGTGCTTAAGCGCTTACGCAACCAATTGCGGATTCCGCTATCGGTCGATACCTACAAAGCCGAAGTAGCCGAGCTGGCCATTCACCACGGCGCCGAGATCATCAACGATCCAACCGGGCTCACCTTCGACCCGGCGCTTCTCTCGACCGTGGGGGCGACGGATACGGGGCTGGTACTCACCCACATGCGCGGCCGCCCTGAATCCTGGGCTAAGCTGCCAACGCTGCGCGATGCCGCCGGAACCATCGTGCGCGATCTGGAAGCGACCGTTCATCGCGCGCGCCGAGCGGGGATTGACAAGGCACGCATCGTGATCGATCCCGGCATCGGGTTCGGAAAACGCAAGGAGCAGAATTCGGAGATTCTGGCGCGGCTGGGCGAATTCTCGGCCCTCGATCTGCCGCTTCTGGTGGGAGTTTCGCGCAAATCGTTCCTGGCCCGTCCGACGCCGGAAGGTACTCTCTACGCCACCGCCGCCGCGGTCACCGCTTCCATTCTGGGCGGCGCCCACCTGGTGCGCGTGCACGACGTCGCTGAGATGAAGCCCGTTGTGGAAGTGGCGGATGAGGTGCTGCGCAACGCCCGCGTCGATCCGGCTTAATCGACAGTTGACTCTCTTTGATTCGCGCGTTCGAGGGCCGCGATTATTTGTCCTCGGTCCTTCCCTCGGGCCCATTGGGTTAATCTCACGCCCTGCACATTCCGCGCTTGCGCCCCAGCCTCTATCAACAGCTCAACAACTGCGAGGCGTCCCGACATTACTGCGGAAAACAGCGCCGTAGAGCCATTTTCACTGCCATGATTCACGTCAGCACCGGCTTCGATGATTGTTTGCATACCTTCCGTCCAACCGTTATGGGCCGCATGAAACAGAGGTGTCCAGCCTTGGGAGTCCGTGCCGTTGAGATCGGATCCAGACCTGATCGCGTCGCGAAGGGCGATCAGATCCCCGTGTTTGGCAGCTTTGATCAAGGGATTGCTCATACCAACTGAACCTCGGCCTGATTTGCCTGCCAATGTTATAATGCAACTTAGTCCTGTGAAGTCCACGCTGCGCAATTTCGTCCTAGCCCTTGTCTGCTGCGGCCTGCTCGTGCCCGTGGTATCGACCACGGACGATCTGGTCCTGCTCTCCGCGGCGGTTCAGCGACAGGCCTCCAGCGGCCCAAATGAATTACAAGGCCGGCTCTCGGGCGTGCCCGACGATGCGAGCCTCTTTTTCTGGACGCAGTTCGAGCACATGGACTTTCCGGTTCTCCCGGCGGCCATGCCCGAAATCGGGCGCGCCGCAGCCATCGCCCCCGTCGAACCGGCGCTGGTTTCCGTGGATGCACCCAATTGCTCGGTTCGTGGCCCTCCCGTAGTCGCAGCTGCCTAATTCCCATTTCTTAATTCGGTAATCAAAGCAGGGTGGCGTGAGAACCACGCTCCCCGTGGAGGGATTTCAGGTGCGAACTCTATTGGTATTGGGTATCGGCGCGGGCATGCTTGCCGCCCAGGAGACGCCTAGCGCGAGTGTGCAGGTGACCCTGGCGCAAGCAGTGCGTGAGGCCATCGACAAGAATCTCGGCCTGCTCGCCGAGCGCTACAACGTCAGCATCGCCGAGGCGCGCATGATCACGGCGCGGCTGCGCCCCAATCCGGTTCTGACGGTGGACAGCGATTATGTTGATTTCCTGGGAAAATTCAACCGCGAAAATGCCGCGGGACCCACCGAGCTAAGCGCCCGCACCGACTTCATTCTGGAACGCGGCGGCAAGCGCGAGCGCCGCATGGAAGTCGCTGAAAACTCGCGCGCCGTGGTCCAGCTGCAGCTTCTGAATAGCACGCGCACGCTGGTGCTGGACGTGCAAAGCTCGTTCGTCGAAGTGCTTGCGGCCAAGGAGAGTCTGGCGCTTGCGCGGGAAAATTTGAAATCCTTCAACGCGATTGTGGAGGTGAATGCCAATCGCGTGCGGGCGGGCGATCTGGCGCAGGTCGAGCTGCTGCGCTCCCAGGTTGCGGCTTTGCAGTTCCAAAATTCGGTGCGACAAGCGCAGTCGCGCCTCACCCAAGCCCGCAACCGCCTGCAGACTTTGATGGGCCGGACGCTGTTTTCACTTGATTTCGACGCTGTGGGCGATCTGCGGCGCGATTCCGAGCCGGTGAATGTCGAAGACCTTCGCCGTGCCGCCGCCGAGCTTCGCCCCGACCTGCAGGCCCTCAAACGCGATCAGGCGCGTTCCACCGCCGACATTCGCCTGCAGATGGCTCTGGGCAAGGTGGATTTCACACTCAGCTCGCAATACCACTGGCAATTCGACAACGGCAAGGCCCATGCCCTTGGGTTTTTCTTCAGCGCTCCGCTGCCGATTTTCAATAAGAATCAGGGTGAGATCGAACGCGCGCGCCAGGAGCAGCAGCAGATTCTGGCCCGTATTCGCGCGCTCGAGCACGACATTCACGCCGAAGTCGAGAACGCCTACCAGCAATACACCGTGTCGCGCGAGCTGCTGGAAAATGTTGAGCGCAATATGCTGACGCAGGCGCGCGACGTCCGCCAGACCATTGAATATTCCTACCGGCGGGGAGAGGCGACGTTCGTCGATTTGCTCGACGCCCAGCGCGCCTTCAACGACGCCACGCAGAGTTACAACGAGGCCCGCGCGGACTATGCGCGCAGCCTGTATCTGATCGATTCGATCTCCGGCAAGGGCGTGAACCCGTGAAAGCCATTTTTACAGTTGTCATGTTTCTCGCATCGCTCGCGCTGACCGGCTGTGGGGCGAAGGAACAGCGCGCCTCCGCCAATACCAACGTCACGCCCAACGGCCTCACGCGCGAGGCGGATGGAACCATCGTGCTCCCCGCCGATTCGCCCAAGCTACAGCAGATACGCGTGGATGCGGTGAAGCTGGGCGAGGTTCCAGTAGGCGAAGTGGTGTCGCCCGGCAAGATTGAAGTGAATCCGAACAAGGTGTCGCGCGTCGTGCTGCCCGTGCCGGGCCGCGTCAGCAGCGTGCTGGTGAAGCTGGGCGATGCGGTGGAGCGCGGGCAGCCCGTCCTCACTCTCGAAAGTCCGGACGCCGATGCCGCCCACTCCGCGTACCTGCAGGCCATGGCCGCAATTGTCCAGTCGAAATCGGCGTTGGGCAAAGCACAGGCGGATTATGAGCGCTCGAGCGATCTGTTCGCGCATAATGCCGCCGCCAGGAAAGATGTCCTGGCCGCCGAAGCCGCGGTGGTGCAATGCAAGGCCGCTCTCGATCAGGCGCAGGCCACGCGCGAGCAAACCGAGCGCCGGCTCACGCTGCTGGGGCTCAAGCCGGGCGAGTTCGGCCAAAAAATTACCGTCGCGGCGCCGATGTCCGGAAAAGTGCTTGAGCTTCTAGTGGCGCAAGGCGAATACCGCAACGACACCAGCGCACCGCTAATTACCATCGCCGATCTGGGCACGGTCTGGGTGGCTGCCGACGTTCCCGAAACCGCCCTCCGTTTCATACGCGTCGGTGAGCGCGTGGATATTACGCTTGCCGCATTTCCCGGCGAAGCGTTCCACGGGCGCGTGATGCGCATCGCCGATACTGTCGACCCGCAGACCCGCACCATCAAAGTGCGCGCGGAGATGGAAAATCCGCAGGGCCGTTTTCGCCCTGAGATGTTCGGCAGCATTCGCCACACCGAGGGATTACGAAGCATGCCGCTGCTGCCGGTGGGCGCGGTCGTGCAGGGCGAGGGTCACAGCTCGGTGTTCGTTGAACAGGCGCCGGGGCGGTTCCGACAAACCGAGATCGCTCTCGACCAGCGCAACGGCAATACGGTGGCCGTGGCGAGCGGGGTAAAGGAAGGGGACCGCGTCGTAGTCGATGGCGCCATGCTGCTGCGCACCCAATGAGACCGCCGGTCAAGCTCCTTCTGATTTACGTCGCTGAAACAGAGACCTGGGGACAAACTCCGCTGTACGAAGCCATCATCCGCCGCCTGCGCCAGCTCGAAGTAGCGGGCGCCACTGCCAGCGCGGGGCTGATGGGCTTCGGCAGTCATAAAAAAGTTCACCACAAGCGTCTGTTCGGCGTCTCCGATGACCGGCCCATCGTAATCAGCGTGGTTGATGACGAGAAAAAACTGCGCCAGGTGATCCCCGAAATCCGCGGTATGGTTCGCGAAGGCCTGGTGATCCTGCTGGACGCGGAACTAATCCCTGACCCGGAAGCGCCCAATTGATAGCAAAACTTCTTCGCTTCGCTCTGCAACAGAGATTTCTGGCACTCACCATGGGCCTGGCCCTTGTGGGTCTGGGAGTGTGGAGTTTTCAACAGCTCCAGATTGAAGCCTACCCGGATATTTCCGATACCCAGGTGGTCGTCATCACGATGTTTCCCGGGCGCGCTGCTGAGGAAGTCGAGCAGCAGGTCACCATTCCCATCGAGCGCGCGCTGAACAGCACGCCCCACGTCATTGCCCGGCGCTCGCGGACCATCTTCGGCCTCTCTGTGGTCGAGCTGACGTTCGCCTACGGCACCAACGATTATTTCGCGCGCCAGGTGGCTCTCGAGCGGCTGCGCGACGCGGACTTGCCCGATGGCGTAACCCCCACGCTCGGGCCGCTGGCTACGCCCATCGGCGAGTTGTTTCGCTACCAGTTGGAAGGCGCCGATCCCATGCAGCTGCGCGAGCTGCAGGATTGGGTGGTCGCGCCCCGCTTTCTGCAAGTGGCCGGCGTGGCGGATGTGACGCCGTTTGGCGGCTTGGTGAAGCAGTACCAGATCGAGATCGATCCACTGGCGCTGGAAAAATACAAGCTCTCGATCGCGCAGATCGCCGACGCGGTGAATGCCAGCAACCAGAACGCCGGCGGCGCCATGATCGACAACAAGCAGCAGTCGATGGTGGTGCGCGGCGTGGGCCTGATTCAGAGCGTGGCCGATATCGAATCG
This sequence comes from Candidatus Solibacter usitatus, assembly GCA_016185465.1. Taxonomy (GTDB): domain Bacteria; phylum Acidobacteriota; class Terriglobia; order Bryobacterales; family Bryobacteraceae; genus JACPNO01. The sequence goes on along the minus strand of JACPNO010000011.1, from coordinate 11,453 downwards.
AGCGTAGTCGCGCAAGCCAACGGCGTCGCCATTTACGTGCGCGATGTGGGCAAGGTGCAAATTGGCGCTGCGCCTCAGACTGGGATTTTTGGATCGGGCGATCGGAGCGGCGGCGTCGAGGGAATCGTGCTCATGCGGCGCGGCGAGAATCCGAGCGAAGTGCTGCGCCTGATCCACGAAGCGGCGGGTGAACTGAACGGCGGGATATTGCCGCAAGGCGTAAAGCTGGTGCCGATTTACGACCGAACCGACTTGGTGGCGAATACCCTGCGCACGGTTTCGGGCACACTCACGGAAGGCTTGATTATCGTAGTGACGGTGCTGCTGCTGTTTCTGGGAAGCGTGCGCGCCGCGGTGCTCACGGCTGTCACCATTCCGCTTGCGCTGCTGTTCGCATTTGCCTGTATGCATTTCAGCGGCATTCCGGCCAATCTGCTCAGTTTGGGCGCGATCGATTTCGGCATCATCGTGGATGGCACGCTGGTGATGGTCGAGCATGTGGTCGAGACCCTGGCCAAGCCCAGGATGCGCGCTGGATACACGGTGATCGACGGCATTCGCGAAGCCGCGCTCGAAGTGGAATCGCCGATTTTCTTTTCCCTGCTGATCATCATCTCGGCCTACATTCCGCTGTTCACGCTGGAGCGCGTGGAGCGCCGCCTGTTCATGCCCATGGCATTCACGGTTTGCTATGCGCTGCTTGGCTCCATGCTATTGACGTTGACGCTGATCCCGGTGCTGGCGACTTATCTGTTCCGCAGCGGCGCCAAGTTGCGCGAGAATCCGGTGCTTGCCTGGCTTGGACGCCGTTACGAACGCATGCTGCGCTTCTCGCTCGAGAATGCGCGTTTGACGATACTGATCCCCATCGTAGTGGTTGCGGGGGCGTTTTTCCTGGGCGGTTTTTTGGGTACCGAATTCCTGCCGCAGCTCGATGAAGGCACGGTTTGGGTACGCGCCAATTTTGCAGCGGGAATATCTCTGGAAAAATCGACCGAAATGGCCAGCAAAGTTCGCGCCGTGCTCAAACGCTTCCCCGAAGTGAAGATGGTCAGCTCGCAAACCGGCCGCAACGATTCCGGCACCGACCCTTATGGTCCCAACCGCAACGAGCTCTTCGTCGCGCTTGAGCCTTATGACAGTTGGAAGTCCGGCCTGCGCAAGGCCGAGCTGGTTGAGAAGTTTGCCGTCGCGCTGCGCAATGAAATCCCTGGCGCCGCGTTCAGTTTCACGCAGCCCATCATCGACAACGTCACTGAGGCCGTCACCGGATCCCCCGCCGACCTGGCCGTGATCCTGAGCGGCCCTGACCTCGCCGAGCTGCGCCGCCTTGCGGACCAGACGCTCGAAATGGTGCGCGAAGTTCCCGGCGCGGCCGATACCGCCGTCGAACAAGAGAGCCAGCAGGCGCAAGTCCGCATCACCATTGATCGCGCCCAGGCCGCCCGTTATGGCGTCCGCGTCAAAGAGATTCAAGACATGATCGAGCTGGCCATTGGCGGGCGCGCGGTCAGCACGCTGTTTCAGGGCGAGCGGCGCTTTCCGATTACCGTCCGCTTTCAGCCCGACGCCCGCGTCGACGCCAACGCCATCGGCAAGATACTGGTCTCGACGCCTTCCGGCGGACGCGTGCCGCTGGCGCAGCTGGCTGACATTCGGATCGCCAACGGCGCCACCATCATCGCCCGCCGCGAGAATCGCCGCCAGATTTCCGTGCGGACCAATATTCGCGGCCGCGATCAGGGCAGCTTCGTCGCCGACGCGCAAAAGAGATTTGAAGCGACCGTAAAGTTGCCCTCGGGCTATCGCGTGGAATGGGGCGGGCAGTTCGAGAATCTGGACCGGGCGCGCCGCCGTCTCAGCGTGATCCTGCCCATTACCATCGCCATCATTTTCGGGCTCCTGTTCTTCGCTTTCGGCTCAACCGTGCACGCGGGCCTGGTGCTGATGAACGTTCCATTTTCTCTAGTGGGCGGGATTGTCGCGCTCTACGTGCGCGATATTCACTTGAGCGTTTCGGCGGCGGTGGGCTTTATTTCGCTGTTTGGCGTGGCGGTGATGAGCGGGGTGCTCATTGTTTCGGAAATCAACCGACGGCGGGAGGAGCCAGGCGTCTCTGTCGAAGATGCCGTGATCAACGGATCGATGGCGCAGATGCGGCCCGTGCTCATGATGATCGTGGTGGCGCTGCTGGGCATGGTGCCGGCCGCGCGCGCAACGGGAATCGGGTCCGATGTCCAGCGGCCGCTTGCCACGGTCGTAGTGGGCGGGCTGATTTCGACGCTGCTGCTGAGTCTGATGTCGCTGCCGACGCTATATTTTGTCATCACCCGGCGCGAGAAGAAGTGAGCCGGCGTCGCGGGATGCTCGCTCCTGCTCCGCCGCCCAGCGCAAATAGCGCGCCAGCTCGACGCGATGGATCCAGACGAATTTCCAGAATTCCGCAAATCCCACGCGGTCGGCGTGAATGCCCCAGTATGTTTCAATGCGCCAGCAAAGGTAAGGGCTGCGCCAGGGGGTCAGGCGATAGCCGCGCGCGAGGCGCCACGCCACCCGAAGCATCTAAGAGCCGCCAGTGCTGGTCTTGGGAGCCGCTTTGTCGGGCGTGGCGTAGTAGCCGGTGCGTGTGCGAACCACCGGCCGGCCGGGGCCGTTCGCGGCCACACGCACCTGGCGGAACGTTCCATCGAGCGCCGTGTTGGTGGGCGTGTACGCAATGATGTACTGATTGCGGATGTCATGCGCCACCTGGTGGCAGATTTTTTCCACGTCGGAAAGTTCCTTGGGGTAGTAGGATTGCCCGCCCGTAGCTTCGGTCAGCGTATCCAGTGAGCGCTTGGCCCGCCGGGCTTCGCGGCGTTCTTCCTCGCTCAGCAAACCAATCGCATAGATGATAATTTCGCTCTGCTGCGCCGCTTTCACCAGGGCTTCCTGGCTAATCATGCTGGCGTTGTCGTTGCCATCGGTTATCACCAGCAGCACTTTCTTGTCGCGCTTGGCTTTTTGCTTCTCATGATCGATCGAGACGCGGATGGCGTCGCGCATGGCCGTTCCGCCGCGCGAATCGATCTTGGACAGGCTTTGCTCCAGCACTTTGAGGTCGTTGGTGAAGTCGGGTGAATCCAAAAAGGGCTCGTCGTTGAAGTTGACCACGAACACTTCGTCGTCGCGATTCGATGCCTTGACCATCGCCAGCGCCGCCGCTTCCACCTTCTGGCGCTTGTCGCGCATGCTGCCGCTGTTGTCGACCACCAGGCCCATCGAAACCGGCACGTCCTCGCGCTTGAAGATTTTGATGCGCTGTTCCACGCCATTTTCGAAAACCTGGAAGGCGTTTTGTGGCAGATCGGTAATCAGGTGGCCGTTCTTGTCGACGACCGTGGCGTGCAACATCACCAGGTTGGTGTCGGTGCGGAAGACAGCTTCGTCGTCCTGTTTCTGTGCGCTCAGCAGGAAGGCGCAGACGGCAGCGAGCGCGGCGAACTGCGCCGCTGCTTTATTGAGCCGGCGCATAATAGCCCAGCCTCCAGAATGCCTTGAGCGGGGGCAGGCCGCGCGGCTGCACCAGTTTGACTTGCACTCTGCGGTATTTTCCATCCCGTCCTTGATTGGTGGGCGTGTAGCCAAGAATGTACTGATTGCGCAGTTCGATGCCGATCTTGGCGGCGATATCCGGCAATTCGTTCAGATTCTCCACCGGGAAATGCCGGCCGCCGGTCTGTTCGGCGATTTCACTCAGCAAGCCGGGCCCGTTCAACTCTTCAGCGGTGCGGCCGCGTGACGAGAGCGATTCGAAAATACCGATGGCATAAATTTGGACGTCCGCCTCGCGCACCAGCTTCTTGATTTCAGTCTCCGTATAGCGGCTGCTATTGTCCCCTCCATCTGAAATGATGAGCAGCGCTTTGCGCGGGTTACGCGCCTTCTTCATTTTATGCAGAGCCATGTACACCCCGTCCAGCAGCGCCGTGCGGCCTTTGGACTGGGTAAAGGCCAGCTTGTTCTGAATCTCTTCCAGGCGGGTGGTGAAGTCCATGGCCAGCGCCGGCCGGTCGTTGAATTCCACCAGGAAAAACTCATCCTGCGGGTTGGCGGTCTTGAAAAATTGAGATACCGCCTGGCGCGATTTATCCAGCTTGTTGCCCATGCTGCCGCTGGTATCGAAAACCATTCCGACCGATAGCGGCGCGTCATCGCTGGCGAAATGCGAGAGCTGCTGCTCGGCTTTGTCTTCGAACACACGGAAATTCTCCCGGTCCAAGCCAGTGACGAAGCGGTTCAGCGGATCTGTGACCGTCACCGGGATCAGCACCAGCGTGGTGTTGATCTTGATATCGCTGCGCGGCACATCCGGCGCCAAATCCGGACGCTTGGCGCGGGGCTCAATCGAGACATTAGAGGCGTCGCGCCCGGCCTGTTTATCGGTCTTGTCGTCGGTTGCGGCGAGCGCAATCAGCCCGGCGAACGCAGCTAATAACGGTAAAATTCGAGGAGTGAAACCCGAGAGTAGGTGGGATCGGCCGCTCATGCTGCCCAACCTTCTGAACCTCAGTGTATCACACGACTTTTGTGGTATGATCTCCTGTGCCCCGTAAAATCTTGGGCGTAATTCCTGCTCGCTACGCATCTTCCCGTTTCCCCGGTAAAGCCCTTGTCCGCATCGCCTCCAAATCGATGCTGGAGCATGTTTACGAGCGAGTTTCCCTTGCCCGTTATCTCTCGGCAGTGCTGATTGCCACCGATGACGAGCGCATCGCGGCCGAAGCCGCCCGTTTCGGCGCGCCCGTACGCATGACCCGGGCCGATCACCTCTCCGGGACCGACCGCGTTGCCGAAGTCGCTTCCGCCGAGGCCGCCGAGTACATCGTCAACGTTCAGGGTGACGAGCCGCTCATCGACCCGGCGGCCATCGACGCCGCCATTCTCCCGATGTTAGATGAGCCGGCGATCCCAATGGCAACATTAAAAAAACGCATTGAGGATCCCCACGAGATCGACGACCCCAACGTGGTCAAGGTCGTCACCGACCGCTTTGAGAACGCCATTTATTTTTCGCGCTCCACCATTCCCTACCCGCGCGACCGGGCCCGCGAGGGTACCACCCACTACAAACACATCGGACTCTATGTTTACCGCCGGGATTTCCTGCTAAAGTATTCCAGTCTTCCCGTTGGCCCATTGGAAAAAGCCGAACGCCTCGAGCAGTTGCGTGCGCTCGAAAACGGGCATTCCATCCGCGTGGTTGAAACCGATTACGAATCGGTGGGCGTGGACACGCCCGCTGATTTAGAGAAAGTCACCAAACTATTTGAAGCTTCTTTGACAGGGATGAAGAATGGCTAAATATATCTTTGTGACGGGCGGCGTGGTCTCCTCGCTCGGCAAAGGCATCGCCGCCGCCTCAATCGGGTGCCTGCTCGAGAGCCGCGGGCTGCGCGTGAGCCTGCAGAAGTTCGATCCGTACCGCGTCTCCACCGACGTCGACGTGGTGCTGGTGGAAATCGGCGGCACCGTGGGCGACATCGAGTCTCTGCCTTTTCTCGAAGCTATACGGCAGTTGCGCCATGAGCTTGGCCGCGAGAACACCATCTTCGTTCACGTGACGCTGGTCCCCTGGATCGCCGCCGCGCAGGAGCTGAAAACCAAGCCTACGCAGCACAGCGTGAAAGAGCTGCGGGCCATCGGTATTCAGCCCGATATCCTGCTGTGCCGTTCTGAGCGTTATCTCTCGAAAGATCTAAAGGAAAAGATAGCCCTGTTCTGCGACGTGGAAGCTTCCGCCGTGGTGACGGCGCGCGACGTCAAGTCGGTTTATGAAGTGCCGCTGGTGTTCGCCGGCGAAGGCGTGGACGAAATCGTTCTGCGGCTGCTCAAGCTGGACGCCGGTCCGCGCGAGCTGGGCGAGTGGAGCAACATGCTCGACCGCATGCAGCACCCCGCCGACGAAGTTTCCATCGGCTTGGTCGGAAAGTATGTGGAGTACGAGGATTCCTACAAGAGCCTGAAAGAGGCGCTCCTGCACGGCGCCATGGCTCACGGCTTGAAAATCAACATCCATTGGATCGAGGCCGAAGGCGTGAGCGGCCCGGAATGGGAGAGCCAGCTCGAAGGCTTCGACGGCATTTTGGTTCCCGGCGGCTTTGGCAAGCGCGGCATCGACGGCATGATCCAGGCCATCCGTTTCGCCCGCGAGCGCAAGGTGCCGTATTTTGGCATTTGCCTGGGCATGCAGACCATGGTGATTGAATACGCGCGCAACGTTTGCGGCCTGGAGCAGGCGGATTCCACCGAATTCGATCCCGCCACCCCGCACCGCGTCATCTTCAAGCTCCGCGAGCTGAAAGGCATCGATGAGCTCGGCGGAACCATGCGCCTGGGCGCTTGGCCCTGCATGTTGAAGGAGGGCAGTTTTGCCGAGCGCGCGTATGGTACCCGCGAAATCAGCGAGCGCCACCGCCATCGCTACGAATTCAACCGCGAGTACGAAGAAGTGCTCACCGCCGCCGGCCTGCGCATCACCGGCGAAACGCCCGATCAGACTTACGTCGAGATCTGTGAGATTCCCGATCACCCGTGGTTCCTGGGCTGCCAGTTCCATCCGGAGTTCAAATCCAAACCGCTCGAGCCGCATCCCCTGTTTCGCGCGTTCATTGGCGCGGCGTATGAGCACCGCCGCCGGCGGAATCAGGATGGGCGCGCCGATTACGAACGGGTCCACCAGTACTCGCGTGGCGATTGAGGTTGTCTCCCCTGGCGGGGAAATCATCGCCTTCGGCGCCGGGCAACCGCTCGGTCTAATCGCCGGGCCCTGTGTGATCGAGAGCGAAGAGCACGTGCATTTCATGGCGGATGCGATCCGCAAAATTGCCGGGCCTTTCGTCTTCAAAGCGTCATTCGACAAAGCCAATCGAACCAGTGCAACAGGTTTTCGCGGGCCGGGACTTCAGGAAGGGTTGCGCATTCTCGCCGGCTTGAAAGCCGCCGGCTATGCGATCCTCACAGACATTCACGAGCCCTCTCAGGCGGAGCCCGCGGCGCAAGTTGCCGACATCCTGCAGATTCCCGCGTTTCTCTGCCGCCAGACCGATTTGCTGCTCGCCGCTGGCCGCACCGGCCGCATCGTGAACATCAAGAAAGGGCAATTTGTCGCGCCGCAGGATATCCGCCACGCCGCTGAAAAAGTGGCCTCTACCGGAAACAACAAGATCCTGATCACCGAACGCGGCTCCTCGTTCGGCTATAACAACCTGGTTGTCGACATGCGCGGCCTCAAGATCATGCGCGACTGGGACTGGCCGGTAATTTTCGACGCCACCCACAGCGTGCAATTGCCGGGCGGCGCCGGTTCCGCCTCCGGAGGCCAGCCGCAGTTCATCGAAACGCTCTCGCGGGCGGCCGTTGCCGCAGGCATAGATGGCGTGTTTGTGGAGGTCCACGACCAGCCCGAGAAAGCGCTCTCAGACGGCGCTAACGCTTTACGGCTCAGTCTTTTAGCCGATTTCTGGAAGCGGCTGAACCGGATTGACAGCGTGGTGAAGGCCGCCGATTTCCTCCACGGTTAGCAGGCCGGATTCGTCATAGAATGTAAAGGGTGAACTGTGTGAACAACCAGAAGAAAACTCGCCGCCAGTTTGGCTTTTCGCTGATCGAGCTGCTGATCGTCATCGCCATCATCTTGATCATTCTCGCCGTGGCGATGCCCCGGCTCGGCCGAGCGCGCATGTATTCGCAAGAGATGGCCGCCATCAAAACCATCACCACCATTCACACCGCGCAGGCGCAATACTTCTCGCAGTTTGGTAAATTCGCGGGCACCCTTACCGAGCTTGGCCCACCTTCGACAGGCCAGGCCAACCAGGCGGCGGCGGATCTCATTTCAGGCGATCTGGCGCTGGGGGAAAAAAGCGGCTACAAATTTATTCTGCAATTAACGCCTACCGGCTACACCGTGAACGCCAATCCAATCGCGTACAACACCACCGGCAGCCGTACGTTTTACTCGGATCAAAATCTGGTCATCCGCCCGACCTGCCAGTTCAGAAATCTACGAAACGGCAGGTCGGGGACCTGCCCCACTAGCCCGCGTCAGCCGATCCAAAATTCCGGCCCATTCCGGCGAATCGGGCGGCCTCTCTACGGCGATCCAATCCAACTTCTCGCTGTCCAACTTGTGCAGGGTCTCGTAGAGGACGGCGGCATAGCCCGCGGCATCGGCCGGCATCTTGATGTTGTGCGCACCTTCAAGAGGCCGCGTAATCCAGAGATACGCGCCTCGGCCCTGTGACGGAATTTGAAAAACCAACGGCGTTTGCGGGCTATAGTGCCGCGCGTGCATGCCGGGCGAGGGATGAGCATCTGCTGACGTGAGAGGTTGCGCAGCCTCAATTTTGCCGATCACCTGCTCGATCGCAGCCGCCGAAATCATTCCCGGCCGAAGCAGCAGCGGGCGCGAACCGGCCAGCGACACCACCGTCGATTCAATGCCCACTTGCGTCGCGCCGCCATCCAAAATGTAGTCCACGCTATCGCCGAGCGACGCGCGCACGTGCGCTGCCGTAGTCGGGGAGAGGTGCATGAAACGGTTGGCGCTGGGCGCTGCAATCGGCACTTGCGCTTGCTTCAACAAAGCCAGAGCCCAGGGATTTGCGGGCACGCGCAGGCCCACAGTCGCGAGGTCCGCAGTCACGATATAGGGGATCACTGGTTTTTTGGCCAGCACCAGCGTCAGCGGACCCGGCCAGAATTTGCGCGCTAGAAGCTCAGCGGCATCAGGCCACTCCGCCGCCAGCGCCCGCGCCGCTTCCAACGACGCCACGTGCACGATGAGCGGACTCGACGCCGGCCGTCCCTTAGCGGCGAAAATCCGAGCCACCGCAGCCGCATCGAGCGCGTTAGCGCCCAATCCGTACACGGTTTCGGTAGGAAAAGCCACCAGCGAGCCTGCGCGAATCAGGCGCGCTGCTTCGGCAATGGCGGCTTTATTCGGGGAGGTCATCCTTGGCGTCGCCCGCAGTTTTGCCGGTCTTGCGAAAAACCAGATGCGCGTGGATCAGCGGCTCCAGATCGCCATTTAGCACTTTATCCACATCGCCAACGGCGAGCTTGGTGCGATGGTCCTTGATCAAGCGGTACGGAGCCAGCACGTAGCTGCGAATCTGGCTGCCGAAATTGATCTCCAGCTTGGCGGCTTCGGTCTTGCGTGTTTCCTCGCGCTTCTTTTCCAGCTCCGCTTCGTACATTTTGGCGCGCAGCTGCTTCATCGCGGTCTCGCGATTTTTGTGCTGTGAGCGTTCGTTCTGGCACTGCACTACAATCCCGGTGGGAAAGTGAGTGATACGTACCGCTGAATCGGTCATATTAACGTGCTGGCCGCCGGCACCCGACGAGCGAAAAGTATCGATACGCAGGTCGTCCGCCTTGATGTCGATCTTGATCTCGTCGTCCACCTGCGGATAAACGAAAACCGAAGCGAACGAAGTATGGCGCCGCGCATTGCCATCGAAAGGCGAGATGCGCACCAGGCGATGCACGCCAATTTCCGAGAACAGCAGCCCATAAGCATTCTCGCCGTTCACCTCAAGGGTCACCGACTTGATGCCCGCGCCTTCGCCCTCCTGCCGGTCTGTCACCACAGTCGAAAAACCATTGCGCTCTGCCCAGCGCAGATACATGCGCAGCAGCATTTCGGCCCAGTCCTGGCTTTCGGTGCCGCCGGCGCCGGGATGGATGGTGACGATGGCGCTGCGTGCGTCGTTATCGCCCGAGAGCAGCATGGCCGTTTCGATCTTCTCGAGCACGGCGGAATAGCTCTTGAGGTCGCGGGCGATGTCCTCTTCGACTTTTTCGCCTTCGCGCGCCAGCTCAAACAGCGTATCGAGGTCGGAAGTCAGCGACGCCACGCGTGCGTCGTCGGCGATGGTCTGCTCGAGCCGCTTGCGCTCTTGCATCACCTTCTGGCCGTTCTCCGGGACGTTCCAGAATCCGGGCTGCCCGATCTGCTCTTCGAGTTTGGTTAACTGCGATTTCCGGGTGGGAGCGTCAAAGATAGCTCCGCACGGCTAACGCCTGTTCGCGGAGCGGGGAATACTCTCGTTCTAGTTCTTCCAGAGTCATTGCTCATTCAATTCTAACAAATAGCCGCGCTTGCCGACGTTGGTGGCTTTGGTTTTTCCCATTTCGATGGTCACGCCCTCGGCTTCGTGAATATGGCCGCAGAAGAAAAACTCCGGCTGATAACGATCGACGAAATCGCGCACGGCCTGGCTGCCGGCGTGCAGACCATCGCGGACGCGGTCGAGCGGCGTGCCTTGCGGAGGGGCGTGGCAGATCAGCACCAGCGGCTGAAGAACGGCAAAAGGCGCGAGCTTCCCGGTAAGCTGCGCTTCGGTGTATTCGCCCGGCGTGTCGAACGGCGTGGGACTGGAGTAACCCAGGCCGGCCACGTGGTATTTGCCGATCTTCATCGTACGCCCGTGAAAATCATGCAGCCCGAATTTGGCGCAGAACGCCGTGATCTGGTCCGCGGATTCGTGATTGCCGGGGAGGACGTAGACCTGGCTCGCGCGGCGTTTCAGAATCTCACCGCAGGCGTCCAGGCCCTTGGCCCAGCTCACCAGATCGCCGGCGGCGAAATAATAGTCGGCCTCGGTGTCCATCAGGCGCTCGAGCGCCTTCAAGTTGTTGTGGATGTCGGAGAAGATCAGCAATTTCACGCCAAACCATGATAGCCTTCTGACACACCTGTGTATTGCTCAAAATGCGGCGCCGCTAATGCCGATACTGCCCGGTTCTGCGCCGGTTGCGGCGGCAGCCTCGCGCCTGCCGTCGTCTCCAGTCCAGTAGTCGTCTATGCCGGTTTCTGGCTGCGATACCTCGCCCTGATCATCGACGGAATGATTGCCACGCCTGTCATTCTCATTTTGCTGCTCCCCTTTGGTCTGGCCGGTGTGCTCACCGCGGTGATCGGCAAGGCCGTCGACGACCCGGAGAGCATCCCCATGGCGGTGGGCGGTCTCTGGGTTTTCATCGGCGCCGCCATCGCGTTGAGCGTGGTCGGGAATTGGCTGTATCACGCCGTGATGGAGAGCTCCAGCTTTCAGGCGACGTTCGGCAAAAAGATCCTGGGGATGGTGGTCACCGATCTCGCCGGGCAACGCATCTCCTTCGCGCAGGCCACGGGCCGGCACTTTGGCAAGCTCCTTTCCGGCTTGATCATGAACATCGGTTTCATCATGGCGGCGTTCACCGAGAAGAAGCAGGCGCTGCACGACATGCTGGCAGGCTGCCTGGTCGTCAGGCGTTAGCGGCCTTGGGGCTGCGGAACGTCAACCTGCACGTACTCGCAGACCGTGGTGGGCGGGGGCACGGCTTCGCCATCGCGCAGCATCGACTCGATGTGGAACTCGATGCCTTCCGTCATGAGCCGCCGAATTTCGGGAAGGGTCTTGCCGGTG
>JACPNO010000077.1 GCA_016185465.1 Candidatus Solibacter usitatus | reverse complement strand
CCATCACCTTCCAGAATTATTTCCGCATGTACAAGAAGCTCGCCGGCATGACGGGCACCGCGGAAACCGAAGCTGCGGAATTTCAGAAGATTTATAACCTGGATGTCACCGTCATTCCCACCAACCGCAGCATGATCCGCATCGAATATCCGGATGTGGTCTATCGCACCGAAGAGGAAAAATTCCGCAACGCGGCCAAAGAGATCAAGACCCTGCAGGAAAAAGGCCAACCCGTGCTGGTGGGCACGATTTCGGTCGAAAAGTCGGAGCGTCTCTCGGCGATTCTCAAGCGCAGTGGCGTGAAGCATGAAGTCCTGAACGCCAAATACCACGAGCGCGAAGCCACCATCGTGGCCCAGGCCGGGCGTAAAGGGGCAGTCACGGTTTCCACCAACATGGCCGGCCGCGGCACCGATATTCTCCTGGGCGGCAATCCCGAGTACCAGGCGCGTGAACACGTTCGCAAGCAGAATCAGGATCCGGATCTGCTTCCGCCCGATGAGTGGAAGGCCATCATCGCCAAGTTCAAAGAGGGTACCGACAAGGAACACGATGAAGTGGTGGCCGTAGGCGGCCTGCATATTCTGGGCACCGAGCGCCACGAATCGCGGCGCATCGATAACCAGCTCCGCGGACGCGCCGGACGCCAGGGCGATCCCGGCAGTTCACGATTTTATCTTTCCCTGCAAGACGACTTGCTGCGAATTTTCGGCGGCGAGCGCATGCAAAATCTGATGTTGCGCCTGGGCATGGAAGAGGACGTGCCCATCGAAAGCGGCCTGATCACCAAGCGAATTGCGGCGGCGCAAAAGGCTGTCGAAGTGCAGAACTTCGAAGCCCGCAAACACCTGCTCGAATACGACGACGTGATGAATAAGCAGCGCAAAGCCGTCTACGGCATGCGCCGCGCGTTGCTCGAGGGGATGGATCAGAAAGAGCGCATCAAGGAAATGGTGCGCAGCATTCTGGGCGGGCTGATTGAAACCCGCTGCCCGGAAGGCGCTCACCCTACCACCTACGATTGGGCGGGCCTGCGCAACGACGTCCTGAGCCAGTTCGGCCACAAGATCGATGTCGCCGAATTGGAGGGCGCCCAGCGCGCGGCTATCGAAGAAATTATCGCCGAACAGCTGGACCGCAAGTACCAGGAAAAAGAAGACGTGATTAGCGCGCCCGTGATGCGCGAGAGCGAGCGCTGGATCATGCTCAAAGTGATCGACGACCAGTGGAAAGACCACTTGCTTTCGATGGATCACCTCAAGGAAGGCATCGGCCTGCGCGGCTATGGGCAGAAAGATCCGCTGGTTGAATACAAGAAAGAATCGTACATCCTGTTCCAGGACATGATGGATCGTATCGAAGACGAGACCATCCGCTATCTCTACTTCTTGCAGCTTGCCGAGGGCAGCCGCCCGGCCCTTCCCTTCCCCGACGATGACGAGGAAGATGACGACGACGATAGCCATGGCGAGGCAGCCGAATCCGGCGAGCCCTCAGCGGCAGCCCAGCAGCAGCGGGCCATGGCGCAAACTTCGATTCAGGATTTCACGCGCAACATTCAGCGCAAGAAAGAAAAGGAACTGGCTGAGCTGCAATTCGCCGGCGGCGACGGCTCAACCAACGGCCAGCAGCCTGTGCTCAAGGGAGATAAAGTAGGCCGCAACGATCCCTGCCCGTGCGGCAGCGGCAAGAAGTACAAGAAGTGCCACGGCGCGGCGGGATGAATCGCTGTAGCGTTGGAAAAACCGGAGATAGAAAATCCCAATGGGGGGACAGCCAGCATGTTTCCCATAGAGATTTCTTGTAACATCAACGCGCGCCGTCCGCGAAACATGTAGGCTGTCCCCCCATTGGGATTTTCTATCCCCGGTTTTTCCAGGCGGTGAATGCGCCAGGCGAGGGAGTTGTTGAGAGCCTTTTCTACTGAGCCGCAGGCTCGCCCAGAATGACGATCTCCACGCGCCGGTTGCGCGCGCGGCCATCCGGTGTGTCGTTAGGACCGTTCGGCCGGTAAGGTCCGTAGCTCGCAACCGACAAACGCGCCTCCGCAATGCCATACTTGCGGCTCAATAGTTCCAGAAGCCGCAGGCCGCGCGCCGCGGAAAGGTCCCAATTGCTTTTGAAATAACGATTGTGGATGGGAACCGCGTCGGCGTGCCCAATGAGGCTCACTTCGTTGGGAATATCGCGCAGGACATCGGCGATTCGGGAAACGATCGGCAGCGCATCGCTGGCCACGCGGTCCTCGCCCGACGAAAACAGAATAGCTTGCGGCAGGCTGATCACCAGGCCGCGCGGCTCCATGCGCATATCCAGACCGTGATCCGTCAGGCGCTTTTGGGCATCTAGCAGCGTCTGCTGGGGCTCCGGCAACGGATCGATTTTGGCGGGCACGACGACAGGCGCAGCGGCCTGCGGCGCGGCCAGTGCCGGCTGCGGCTTTTGAAAATTCTGCGCCGCGAGCGCCACGAAAAAAATCAGCAGGATCGTCAGGACGTCCAGATAACTGATCATCCAGCGGTCCCGGCCGGCAATTTCCCGTTGGAAATATTTGGGGCTCATGCCAGGGTTCGCTGATTGCTTTCGCCGCCACGCGCCTCGCGCAGGAAGCAATTCAACCGCTCCCGCACCAGCGACGGATGCATGCGATCGAACAGGCACAGCATGCCTTCCATCATCAGCTCCTGGACTTCGAAAACTTCGGCGACTTTCGCCCGGATGCGGTGCGCGGCCGGCAGCAATACCAGGTTGGCCAGCGCCAGTCCATAAATCGTAGAGACAAACGCGGTGCCGATTCCATACGCCACCGCGGATGGAGTGGAAAACTGCCGCAGCACCTCAATCAGTCCGACCACCGTGCCCAGAACACCAATCGTGGGAGCGAATCCGCCCGCTACTTCGAGCGTCTTGGCGTCGGCCTCGCCCTGCCGCTCCTTCAGCCGAAGTTTGGTTTCGAGCGTGGCTTGCAATTCATTGCGGTGGCGCACGTCTAAAGCCAGCAGCAGCGATTCTTCCAGAAATTGATTGCTGGCTTTCGCAACCATCGGGTCGAGCGCAAGCAGCCCCTTGGAGCGCACGATCCGCGAGTAAGACACGATTTCTTCGATGAGCTTTTCGCGGTTGATGCTGGATGTCCAGAACAGATCCGTCACCCGCTGGAGCGAGTGCAGCAGCGCGGCGCGCGGCGTGGTGATGAACATGACGCCGAGCGTGCCGCCCACCACGATGAGCACCCCGGTTGGCTGAAAAAAATATCCAATGCCAACGCCAGTCGCGGCAATGCCGGCGACAGTCGCCACTACGGCAACGGCAATGCCGCCCAGCATCCACAGGTCGGGCCGCCGGCGCGCGGCCGGATCCTCAATGGTCTTGGGTAGTTCGCGTAGGACTGCGCCGTAGGTAGACATCCGCATGAAACCGCTGCAAATCGGGGGCCAACGCAAGCGCCTGCATCTTCATAGGGAAGCCGCGCGCCGAGCGTCAAGATTCCGACGGTCTATCGTCCACCGTCAGAATTTTGACATCATGGTTCCACATGCGCTGGCTTTCCGCTGCACTTCTGGCTTGCACTTTTTGCATGGCGCAAGACCAGCCCGATGCTACGTTCTCGACCGAGGTCAAAGTCGTCAACCTGCTGGCGACGGTGCTGAACAAGGGTGGAGGAATTGTCCGCGACTTGACCAAGGATGATTTCGCGCTCGCGGAAAACGGGCGTCCGCAAATCATTCGTTATTTTTCCCGCGAAACGGATCTGCCGCTCACCCTCGGCCTGATGGTGGATACCAGCATGAGTCAGCAGCGCGTAGTGAATGCCGAACGCGGCGCCAGCTTCCGGTTTCTGGAGCAAGTTCTGCGCCCGGACAAAGACCAGGTGTTCATCATGCAATTCGATATGAGCGTGCATATGAGCCAGGCGCTCACGTCTTCATTCCGGCAGCTGGGTGAGGCGCTCGCGTTCGTGGATACTCCCGATCGCAAGCAGTTGCAAAGCCAGAGCGGCGGCGGGACGTTGCTTTACGATGCGATGACCACGGCGGCCAAGGATGTCATGCGCCTGCAGCGCGGCCGAAAAGCCCTGATTGTGCTTTCCGATGGCGATGATAACGGCAGCGACGCCACGCTGGAAGCTGCGATCGACGCCGCCCAGCGCGCCGACACCCTGGTGTACTCCATCCTGTACGCCGACCGGCATGCCTTCACGCGGCACGATGGCAAGGCCATTCTTATGCGCCTGGCCAGGGAAACCGGCGGCCGTTTTTTTGAAGTTTCCAAAAAGTTGAACGTCGAGCAGGTGTTCGATCTGATTCAAGAGGAGCTGCGCAGTCAATACAACTTGGGATACGTTTCGGATCAGCCAGTGAGGATTTCGGAATTTCGCAAAGTCCAGTTGACCGTCAGACAAAAAGATCTGCTGGTGCAGGCGCGCGATAAATAGTGGGCCCAGCGCTGACAACTTACGGCTTGGTAAACCAGTCGTACTCGGCTAGCGCGCGTTCTGTAATTTCCGGCAAATCCTGAGCCAGCAGGAATCCATCCGCAACCAGTTGCCACGCAGCAGTCGTGATTTTTCCCAGATACTGCTCGCGGCTGGCATAACGCTCTTCGATCGACAGGCGCGGGTCCTGGCGCGCCTCGCGCTCGGCCCGCGTGCGCGCAAAGGGATAGAACGATCCGCCTTCCCCGTTCAACTGGCTGGGCAAACCCATTGCCGGCGTGCGATAGTTCCAGCCGGCATAGGTCGCAAGCGGCACTTGAATTTCCGGCAACCGGATGCCGGCGCGATTATTGCCATCCTCATCCACCGCCGGCGCGCGCAGCGGGAAAGGCTTGCCGATGCGCGGCGGCTCGTAACTCACGATGCCGCGCGGCCAGTCCGGCCCGAAGTCGAGATGGTAGGTGATCAACATCGGCGGCGGCAATTTGACTCCTGGAATTGCCGGCCAGCCTGCCGCTTCCGGCTTGGTGAGGGTGCCATCGGATAGCCGCGGATAGCGGTTCGCGGGCGGCGCTACGCCGTCCGCCACCCAGCGATCGAGCGCCTGCAACAGCGCACGCTCAATTGGATTCCGGCTCAGCGGATTCAGCGCCGTTTGCCCGGGCGGGTTGTCGGGATCGGCAATCACTGGCGGAAACGGTCCCGCAAAGTGCGGCCCGGAAGCGACAAAGTAAATGCGCACGTCGGCCGGTGGTTCGATGTCCCGCGTGCCCGTGGGGTCGGTGTGAATGAGGGCGCCGGCGCGGTTGAAATATTCCGAGTTCGAAAGCACGTGAAACATCTTGGGGCGAACGCCGCGGGCGTCGGCGCGTGCCAGCAGCGAATCGGTTTTCCCGGTTTCCGGATCGGTCTCGGGGCCATCGGTGAAGGGGAACATATCCACCGGAAACATGATGTTGAAATGCTGTTCGGCGTCGCGCGAGGCTTGCCCGAAGCGGTGATTGAAAGACCCGCGCCCGGCGCCGCCGACGTCGTCGAAAACGCCGTCGAAAACCCGCTTGCCCTGCTCGTCCTCATTGAAGCCTTCGTAGAGAAAATGGCGCAGCAGGCGGCCGCTTTGCGACACACCCCAGCCATAAGCCAGGCGAATTCCGCGCAGCGGGTTGGCATCGGTCTGCGAGTTTTTCAGGAAGCTCACGATGTCGCGAGTGCCTGCCAGCCCGGTTCCCAGCACGCGCGGCTCGCGGGCGCGGTACACCACATCGTAAATGCGCCCGGGCTCGAAGCCGCCATCGAGCGTCACCGTGGAGCCGTCGACGAACCGCCAGCGCTCGCGCGGAATGCGCTGCGGCGGATCGGGCGGCAGGTCGCGCACGGTCATGAAATTCTCCGCGCTTGCCGGGTCCACTGCCTCGTAGGCTTTGTGGTTGCGATCGGCCACCGATGCCGTCGCCGAGCGCTTGTTCAGCACAAAATTCCCGCGCACCAGGCCCGTGATCTGCGCGCCGTGGTCGCTCGCAATGGGCATGTTCATTCGCATCTGTCCATCGGGCACATCCCACTGCCAGCCCATCCACAGCAGCGAGTATCCCTGCTTCATGAGCGCGCCATCGCCGAACTCGGCGTCGGTGGAGGGGTCGCGGCTGCCCTTGGCCTTTTGAAACACGGAGAGCATCGCCTTGCCGCCGCGATTGCCCACTTCGTAAAACAGGCGGCCGTTGCCGCGCGCGTCGTCCACCGGCTTGAGCAAATAAAAGTCCGCCGTGAATTCGACTTCGCCCTGAGCATTGCGCGGCGCCAGCGTCAGGTCGACGATTCCCGTGTTCTGCCGCAGCGCGGGATCGAGGGCGAACTCCGCGGTCCCAACCAGCTTTTCGTAAGGTCCCGCCTTTCCAAAGGATTTGCCGTTGAGCACCGGCTCGCGACGGTCGATGCGCAGCCGTACAACGCGCGCCTGCGCCGTCACCACCGCCAGTGCCACCAGGACAACCGCCCTCACGCCAATCCGTCTCATCATGTTCAGGCTCCGGATAGCTAGGATTGTAATCCATCAAGGTACATTCCGCGCAGTCGCGCGTCTATCGATTCGGGCTACAATTGGCCCCAGAGGGAGTGCAAGAATGCTCATACGCCCCACCCGACGCCGCATGATGGTGACCCTCGGAGCGGCCATCGTCTCAGTTCCCATCCTGTCCGCATTTGATGAACTGCCGGAGACCGACCCCACCGGCGAGGGCCCCGCCTACAAAGCCGGCGCGCCGGAAAAAGACGATCTGCTGGAGCCCGGCGTGGCCGGCACGCCGCTGCTGATGAGCGGGCGCATGCTCAGCACCAAAGGCGAGCCCTTGCCGGGAGCGTTGCTCGATATCTGGGAGGCGCAGATGGACGGGCACTACGATTTCACCGGCTACACGTTGCGCGGAAAAGTGCGCGCGGGCAAAGACGGGCGCTATCGCTTTCGCACCGTCGTGCCCAAACCCTACAACAATGAAATGGGCAATCGCACCGCGCACATCCACGTGAAGGCCAGCGCCGCCGGACACGCGCAAGTCACCACGGAATTGCATATCAAGGGACTAGCCCGCAATTACACCGATTTTGCCGTGCGCCCTTCTCTTGAGATGGTTCTGCGCGACCACAAAGACGGCAAAGCCACCGAATTCGATTTCGTCCTTCGCCATGCCTGATTCAGCATCCGATGAGCGCCTGTACCGCGCCGCCGGCACCGGGTCTGCCGATGATGTGCGGAGGCTTCTCGAAGCAGGCGCCAACCCCAACGCGCGCAGCGGCCGCGGCGATGGCTACACGCCGCTGATCGAAGCCGCATTTCGTGGCCGCATGGACGTGGTCCGCCTGCTCATCGATAAAAAGGCCGACGTGAACGCCCGCTCCCGCGCCGGCTGGACGGCAATAATGAGCGCAGCGTGGGAAGGCCACACGGAAGTCGTAAGGCTGCTGCTAGAAAATCACGCCGACCCCAGCCCGAAGAATGGCCGCGGCGAAACGGCGCTGTCACTGGCCGAATCGGCCGGCAATAAGGATGTTGTCGCGCTGCTCAGAAAAACCCATGCCGCACCGTGTTGACCATGGCGTGCAGCGTCGCCGACGCAACAATGCTCGAAGCCTTCTGAAAGACTTTGCCGTAGAGCCAGCCGGCAATCGTCGCCAGAATCGCGTAGCGCCAGTTAGGCAGCGCGCCGGGGCCGTTATTCAGATGGGAACATCCGAAAATAACCGCCGCGGCTAGCAGCGACCCGTTGCTTTCGCCGAATTTCTGCATGATCCAGTTCTGAATCAGGGCGCGAAACAGGATTTCCTCCGGCAGCGCCGTGCCCGCCCAGATGCCCAGAAATCGCAGCGCAAGCGTGCCACTGGAAAATCTCAAAGCGTGCACCGGAGCCAGAAATCCAAGCGCCAGTCCAAGCGGAATGAGGACCACCGCCGCTGCCACAAACGCCGCCAGAACATACAGCGCATCGCGCCCGTGGGTCGGCAGGTTGTACTTCATGCCGCGCAATCCGCGAAACGCGCCCAGCAGAATCAAGGCTAGCAGCAGCCCGATTCCATACACAGCCGTATGCGCCAGGCCTTGTATCTCGCGCGGAATCCAAGGCCGCCCGAAGTTCAACTCGACCGGTAGCCAAAGCATCAGCATGATGGCGAAATCGAGCCAGCTCGCCGCGCCCTGCTGCGGCCCTTGCACGAAGGCGCAAATGGTGGGCAGGAAAGTGTACGCCAGAATCAGCAGAACCAGCGGCAGACTCAGCGCTCCGAAGTAAGCCACGACAGCGCAGAAGAACGCCGCCAGACTCACTGGAACTATAAAAACCAGCCGTGGCTGAGTTAACAAGCCCCGTCGAAGTCGAGCAGGTATCGCCGGCCAGAAGAAAGCCAGCACCAGCGCCAGCAGGAAGAAAGGAATCAGCATTCGCATGCGCAGAGGGCTTCCGCTTTGAGGATACAGCCCGACCTCGCAGCCTCGCACGCCGAGTGCGTTATCCTTGAGGTACAGCGCCCATGCGATTCGTACTAGCCATGCTCGTGCCCGCGGTCGTGCTGGCCGGTATCTGGCCGGAAGACTTCGGCCCACTCAAACGCCTATCGGTTGCCAGGGTCACTGTAACCGACGCCGCTCTGTGGGATGAATACGGCCTGCAGCAAGCCGAGCGCGCCGAGTACGCGTCAGGCAAAGAAAAGCTCACTGCCACCGCTTACCGCTTCCAAGATTCCACCGGCGCCTTCGCCGCCTTCCAGTGGCAGCGGCCCGCGGAAGCCAAGGAGTCGACCCTGGGCAAACTCGCGGTCGAGTCGGCGGGCGGCAATATTCTGTTGGCGCAGGGAAATTATCTGCTGTTTTTCAACGGACGCCGGCCTGCTCCGGCCGATCTTGGCGCGCTGTTTCAGACCATTCCGAAACTGGAAAACTCGCCTCTACCCAGCCTCGCCGCGTATCTGCCTAAGCCGGGCCTGGTTCCTAATTCCGAACGCTATATTTTGGGGCCGGTCAGCCTGGAAAAATTCGACCACGGAATTTCGCCCTCCACCGCCGGATTTCATAAGGGAGCCGAAGCCCAGTTAGGCACCTTTCGCACTCCGGCCGGCGACCTTACTTTGGCCATTTTCTCCTATCCTACGCCCCAGATAGCCCGGGATAGGCTAGAGGATTTCCAGAGGATATCCGGCGCCATGGCGAAGCGCGCAGGGCCCTTCGTGGCGGCAATCCTGGCCCCTGCCAGCGCCGACGAGGCCGAAAAGCTCCTGGCTCTGGTCCGGTATGAACCGACGGTCACAATGAGTGAATATGTGCCGACCCGGCGGGACAACATCGGTCATTTGGTCGTAACTGCCTTTGAACTCAGTGGGATACTGTTGGGATTCTGCCTCGTGGCAGGCCTTGCTTTTGGCGGATTTCGTGCCTTTTTCCAACACAAGGGGCCCCGCGGACAGGACGAGGCCATGATCAGCCTGCACTTGGGCGATCGGTAACAGGCTGCCTATCTTCGGTTTAGGCCCGAAACAAAGGGCTCCGGACCCCTGCTTTGGGCTTTTCGCGCCGGTCTGTGGAAAAGTTCAAGCCCGATAAGTACCTCGACTGGTGATGGTTAGGAGGCCCAATTTTATTGGGGATTTTCGCTTGACTGGCATGTCAGGGAAACGTATCATCCAATCACCAAGTTTTTGGCGGTTGCGAAGCCGTCGAAAATGATTCTCCCATCGAACATCACCCTGGTAGAACAGGGGGATTGAATGCTCACCCTCCGGGGTGAGCATTTCTATTTTGCGGACGCATCTTACTGCTACACTGACTCTTAAAGGTTTTCCTCTGCGCCCTCTGCGCCTCTGCGAGAAAATGAAAGAAACTTCCAAAACGAGATGAGTACATCCAAACTGCAAGTGATCCCCCTCGGCGGCCTGGGCGAGTTCGGGATGAATATGATGGCGCTGCGCTACGGCGACGACATCATCGTGATCGACTCCGGGATGATGTTCCCGGATAGCGAATTGTTGGGCGTGGATCTGGTCATGCCGGACCTCACCTACCTGCGCGACCACCGCTCGATGGTGCGCGCGCTCCTGCTCACCCATGGACATGAGGATCACATTGGCGCGGTGCCATTTTTCCTCTCCGATATCAACGTCCCCGTTTACGGCACTGCATTCACCCTGGCCCTGGTGGAGCGCCGTCTGGAGGAGTACGACATCCCCGACGACACCCATTTCCACGCCATCAAGCCGCGCCAGACGCTCGAAATCGGACCGTTCAAGATCGAGTTCATCCACGTCACGCACTCCATCGTGAGCGCGGTGGCCCTAGCCATCACCACACCCCTCGGGGTCGTAATCCATACCGGCGATTTCAAAGTCGACCCCACGCCCACCGACAACGAATTATTCGATCTGCATACGCTGGCCGAGTACGGCAAGCGCGGCGTGCTGCTGCTGCTCTCCGACTCGACCAACGCCGACCGGCCCGGCTATTCCGATTCCGAGCGCGCCGTGCGCCCCAAGCTGGAAGATATCTTTCAACGCGCCCAAGGCCGGCTGCTGTTTTCCTGCTTCAGCTCTTCCATTCATCGCATTCAACAATTCCTCGAGCTGTGCCAGCAATTTAAACGCAAAGCGGCCATCGTCGGCCGCAGCATGACCACCGTCAGCGAGATTGCGCACTCGCTCAGGCTGCTCGAAATACCGGACAGTATTCTGATCCGCCCGCAGGATTTCATGGACACCCCTCGCTCCAAAGTCGCGGTCCTGATTTCGGGCACCCAGGGCGAGCCTATGTCCGCTCTCGCGCGCACGGCCGTGGACAATCACAAACACATCTCGGTCGAGCGCGGCGATACCGTCGTGCTGAGCTCGCGCATCATTCCCGGCAACGAAAAGCTGATCTTTCGCATGATCGATCATTTGTCGCGGCGCGGCGCCGACGTGCTGTACGGCTCAACCAATCCGCCGCTGCATGTTTCCGGCCACGCCAGCGTCGAGGAACTGCGCCTGGTGCTCAATCTGGTGCGGCCGCGCTTCTTCATACCCGTCCACGGCGAGTACCGGCAATTGGCCAAACATGCCGGCGTGGCCGCGCACCTGCGCAATCTGGGCCTCGAAGAGACGTTTGTGATGGAAACCGGCGAGACACTGGAGATCGATTCCCATGGCGCGCGCCGGGGCGAACGCGTAACCGTAGGCCGCGTGTGCATCGATTCCGGTTCAGTGGATGAGGTAGTAGGCGACGTCGTGATTCGCGACCGCCGCCATCTCTCCGAAGACGGCATTGTCCTGCCCATCATCGCCATCAACAAACATACCGGCCGCCTCGAGAGCGTTCCCGAAGTGGTGAGCCGCGGCTTCAGTGTCGCCGATGACGGGGGCACCGAGTTTCTGCAATCAGCCCGCATGGTAGTGGCCAAAACACTGGAAGGCTCCAACCACGAGGAAATGACCGACTGGGGCGTGATGAAGGAAAAGATCCGCGCCGATCTCAAGCGGCACATCGCCAAGGAGACCTCCCGGCGTCCCTTGATCATGCCGGTGATTTTGGAAATCTAGTTAAGGATGAACCCCGCCTACCTGGAAGACGCTTCGGGCTTCCGCGGTCACGCCGAACAGTTTTTTGCGCCGCAGGATGAGAGCCAGGTTCTGGATGTGCTGCGCCGCGCTTCACGCGACGAGATGCCGGTCACTCTAGCCGGCGCGGGCACTGGAGTTACCGGCGGCCGTGTGCCGTTGGGCGGTTGGGTGCTTTCCCTCGAAAAACTGAATCGCCTGGAAGTGCGTCAGTGCACTGCAGTCGCCGGACCGGCCGTCCTGCTGCGCGATTTGCACGCCGCCGCTACCCGCAGCGGGCAATTCTATCCACCCGATCCCACTGAGACGGCGGCATCGCTGGGCGGTACGATTGCGACCAACGCCAGCGGATCGCGCAGCTTTCTCTACGGCGACACCCGGCGCCATGTGCAGCGCTTACGGGTCGCGCTGATGGATGGCCGCCTGCTCGATGTCCGGCGCGGCGACAAAATCGATTTCGAGGCCCCGGCGCTTCCCCGCCCTCGCACTACCAAGCACACCGCCGGCTACTATCTTGCGCCGGGAATGGATTGGGTGGATCTTTTCATCGGCTCGGAAGGCACGCTGGGCGTGATTCTGGAAGCCGAAGTGAGCCTGCGGCCCGCGCCCGCCGCCGTCCTCGCCGGAGTCATATTCTTCCCCACGGCCGCAGGGTGGGAACAATTGGTCCGCGTGCCAGGCCTGCGCATGATTGAGTACTTCGACGACAAATCCGTCGCTGTGCTGCGCACGCGCTACCCGGAAATTCCGCGCGAGGCGGCTTCCGCCGTGTTGGTGGAACAGGAACTCAGCGGCGAGGATGACCCGGAAATCGATCGCTGGCCCGATCGTCTGGATGCTGCCGGCGCCCTCACCGACGCCAGTTGGTTTGCGACCACCGCGCGCGATCGCGAACGTTTTCGTACCTTCCGCCATGCACTGCCGGAGATTGTGAATGACACGGTGCGCCGCCGCGGCTTCATGAAATTCAGCTCAGATCATGCCGTGCCGCTGGATCGCAATATCGAAATGCTGGACTATTACCGGTCCACGCTCGAAGCCGGCTTCCCCGGACGCTACGTGATTTTCGGACACATTGGCGACGCCCATCTGCACGTGAATATTCTGCCGGAATCCGAAGACGATAGCGCGCGCGCCCGCTTGCTCATGATCGAATTCGCCCGCCATGCCGTGGCCTTGGGCGGCACCGTTTCGGCCGAGCACGGGCTGGGCAAGCGCAAAGCGCATTTTCTGGAGCTGCAGTTTACGCTGTCAGAGATTGAATCGATGAAGCAGGTAAAGAGGCGCCTGGATCCGAAATGGTTATTGGGCCGCGGCACGCTGTTTCAGTAGTGGGGCAGGTCCCCGACCTGCCCGAATCCGAAACGGCAGGTCGGGGACCTGCCCCACTCTTCTCACATGTACATTCCGCCGTTCACGCTCAGCACGTGTCCGGTGATGTACGCCGCCTCATCGCTCGCCAGAAACCGCACCGCGCCGGCAACTTCGTCCGCCGTCCCCAATCGCCCCAGCGGAATCACCGCCGTGATTCTTTCCTTGAGCTCCGCCGTCAGGGCCTGCGTCATATCGGTATCGATAAATCCCGGCGCTACGGCGTTCACCGTAATATTGCGGCTGGCCACTTCCTGCGCCAATGATTTGGTCAGCCCGATCAGTCCAGCCTTGGACGCCACATAATTGGCCTGCCCGGCATTTCCCGCCTGTCCCACCACGGAGGTGATGTTGATGATCCGGCCCCAGCGCTCGCGCATCATTCCCATCAGCACCTGCTGGGCGGCGATGAATGCGCCGGTGAGGTTGGTGGCGAGAACGAGCTCCCAATCTTCCGCCTTCATGCGCACCGCCAGGCCGTCTTTGGTGACGCCGGCATTATTCACCAGAATGTCGATGCGGCCAAATTCCTTGGCGGTCCGAGCAATGGCTTTGCGTATGGATTCCGGCTCGCGCATGTCCAGCTCAACGACAAATGCCTCGCCGTCGCCGGCGCGAATTTCCGCGGCGACTTCTTCCAGCTTGTCTAACTGACGCGAGGCTAAGGCCACACGCGCGCCTGCTTTGGCCAACGTCAGCGCGCAGGCTCTTCCGATACCGCGGCTGGCTCCCGTTACGAACGCCGTTTTGTTTTGCATCAAAGCCCCGAAGTGCAATCATAATAGAACCCCACCGATGGCGTACACCAATCTGCGCGAATTTATCGCAAAACTGGAAAAAGAACGCGAGCTGAAGCGGATCTCCCTCGAAGTGGATCCGGTTCTTGAAATCACCGCCTTCGCCGACCGCTCCGTCAAGCAGGGCGGCCCGGCGCTGCTGTTCGAAAATCCCAAAGGCTCACGCATTCCGGTCCTGATCAACAGCTACGCCAGCATGCGCCGCATGGAAATCGCCCTGGAGGTGGATTCGGTCGACGAAATCGCCGGCCGCATCTCCGAGTACCTGGAAATGCGCATGCCGGAGGGGCTGATAGGCAAGCTCAAAATGCTGCCCAAACTGGCCGAGATGGGCTCGTTCTTCCCCAAAATCGTGAGCCAGGGGCCATGCCAGGAAGTGATTCGCCGGGAAGCCTTTTCCCTTTTCGATTACCCGATTTTGAAATGCTGGCCGGAAGACGGCGGGCGCTTCATCACCCTGCCCATGGTGTTTTCCCGCAATCCCGATACCGGCAAGCGCAATTGCGGCTGCTACCGTCTGCAGGTATTCGACGAGCGCACGCTCGGGATGCACTGGCAGACGCATAAGCAGGGCGCGGAGCATTACCGCCGCGAACTGGCGCTAGGCCGCGCCAAGCGCATGGACGTTGCCGTGGCCATTGGCTGCGACCCGGCCACCATGTATTCGGCCATTCTGCCGCTGCCGCCGGATTTGGACGAGATGATGATCGCCGGCTTTATTCGCTCCAGTCCCGTAGAGATGGTGAAGTGCCAGTCGGTCGATCTGGAGGTTCCGGCGCAATCGGAAATCGTGCTGGAAGGCTATGTCGAGCTGGGCGAGCTCCGCACGGAAGGCCCGTTCGGCGACCACACGGGCTATTATTCGCTGGCCGATGAGTATCCCGTGTTTCATGTGACCTGCATCACCCAGCGCAGAGATCCAATCTACGCTACGACGATTGTCGGCCCGCCGCCCATGGAAGATTTCTACATGGGCAAAGCCATTGAGCGAATTTTCCTTCCCCTGATGCGGCTGCAATTGTCCGAAGTGCGGGACATCTGCATGCCCGCCGAAGGCATTTTTCACAACCTGATTCTGGTTTCGATCCGCAAATCGTACCCGGGCCAGGCGCGCAAAGTGATGTCGGCAATTTGGGGGCTGGGGCAAGCCATGTTCAGCAAAGTGATCGTGGTGGTGGATGAAGACGTCGATGTGCAGAACGTGCGCGAGGTGGCGTGGAAGGCGCTGAACCACATCGATCCCGAGCGCGATATTCAATTCACCATGGGCCCTGTCGATTCGCTCGACCATGCTAGCCGCTTGCCCAATTACGGATCGAAGATGGGTATCGACGCCACCAAGAAATGGCCCGCTGAAGGATTCACGCGCCCCTGGCCGGGAGAGATTCGCATGACGGCCGAGGTGAAGCAGCGCGTGGAGGAGTTGTGGAAGAAAGCTGGGCTTTGAGCGGAAGAGGGCGGGTTTGAAACCCGCCCCTACATGGGCGTTTCGTGCAATTTGACAGGCCCGTTCCAAGCGGTTCGTGCAATTTGGGCGTCGTTTTCGCGGGGCACGCGCGCGGCCGTCCGCCCTTTAGCCCCCGGATCAGGATTCGGCCAGCCACGGCCCTGTAGGGGCGGGTTTCAAACCCGCCCTTCGTATCACGCCGCAACCATGCGTGCGTGCCCTTGCCGACTGTAGTCCAGCATCTTTCCGTCTTTAGTCATGAGCTTGGCGCCGGTAACGCGTGCCGTGGCGATCAGAATTCGATCGGCCGGGTCGCCCGGATAGCTCCCTGGCAGCCGCGAGCTTTCAATCGCGATCTCGGTGCTCATGGGAACAAGCGACAGGCCCGGTGTGGCCAGGGCGGCGCGAATCCAGTCGGCGCAGCTCATGCGCAACTCCAGACGCCCCTTGGCTTCAAGCATTCCCACTTCCCAGACTGAAATCACGGAGACGCCCAGTTCACCGGTGTGCGCGGCCCGCTCAATCGCCCGCAAGCTTGCCGGCGCAAAGCGGCCGGTGAGCCCGAACTGCATCCAGACCCAGCAATGGGTGTCCAGAAGCAGCGCCGGTTCAGGCATCGGCATCCCAGGCCTCGCCGGTCGAGAAGATGTCGCCGGTGATGCGGCCCGAGCCTTTGAGCCGGCCAAACACGACAGGCGCCTCCTCGGCGACCGGGACCAAACGAGCGATCGGCTTGCCCCGCTTGGTAATCACGATTTCCAGACGATGCTGGGCAACCTCCTCCAGCATTCCCAGGCACTTGGCTTTGAACACTCCGGCGGGCACTATGTTCGACATGGCTATAGTCATATTACCATGGTCATAACAAAAATGCCACGGCCCGACGGCGCACCAAATTGAAACGACGCGCACGGAGTTGCTAGACTGGAGTTCCCTTCCCACGGTGGGTGTAGCTCAGCTTGGTAGAGCGCCGGATTGTGGTTCCGGTGGCCGAGGGTTCGAATCCCTCCACCCACCCCAAGCCTTGGCGGCGTAACACACGGTTCCCCAATCAGTTGCCTATCAGCCGTTCTCCGCGGGTCATTTCCCGATTGTGCGGATTCCGCACCGGCTTTAGAGTCGAGGTATCGAAATAAAAAACGGGCCGGTTGAGCGACGGTCGTCGTCTCCTCGGAAAGTGTGGATTACGTGTTTTGGAAACGTGACAAACAATCGTCCTTGCTAGGGATCACGGAAACCGGCGATCTTGCGCCCGCCGGTGAAAGCCGCACCATCATGCGGGCACCGTACTTCGCCGGTTCCAAGCCTCCTGGCTACAAGTATTCCCATCAGCCCCAAAAGCCCTGGAAGTTCCATGCCTCGGATCTGCTGAATGTAGTAGCGATATTGCTGTTACTCGGTGCGCTATCGACCACCATCCTGCACTCGGTGGGCAGCGGCTCCTCCATTCCGGCGGCTCCCTGGGAAGGCAATGTCGCGCGCGCGCTGGGCATTCCCGACACCCCGCCGGTAGTGAAAACTACCGCGGCTCAGCAGCGGGACATCGTGCTGGTGGTGGAAAACGATCCCAGTCTGCGGCGCGTGGCTCTAACCACGCTTAGCCGGCATGGGTTCACGGTCCTGCTGGCATCCTCGGGCGCCGAAGCGTTCCGCGTGTTCGGCTCGGCCGCCAACGAAGTCGGACTGGTCATCCTCGGCGCCGCGCCGGATACCAAAGTCACGCGCGATGAGATTCGCAAGGTTCGTCCCAACGTCAAGGTGCTGGTATCGAAAGTACCGGGCACCTTGACCTTCGCCGGGCTGGGCGGCGGTATTCTTCCGCGTCCGTATACCGCTGGCCAGCTGGCGGAGGCCGTGCACAAAGCTGTCGGCTTTCCCAATGGAGCAGGACGATGAGCGGCCAAGCAGCAGCTCCGGCGCGGGAACAATTTGTCGATTTCTACGAGCTGATGCAGATCAGCCCCAATGCCGAACTCGACACGATTCAGCGCGTCTACCGAATGCTGGTGGTGCGCTATCATCCGGACAATCCGCACACCGGCGATGTCGACAAGTTCCTGCTTCTCAAGCAGGCGCATGAAACGCTGTCCGATCCCCAGCGCCGCGCGCTTTACGACCTGCAATACGGCAATCGCGTCATCGAGCCCTTGCCGGTCTTCGAGCTTAAGGAATTCACCCTGGGGATGGAGGGCGAGGTCAACCGGCGCATGGGCGTGCTGTGCCTGCTCTACAACCGGCGGCGGAGCAATCAGGACGCCCCCGGACTTTCCATTCTCCAGCTTGAAGTGCTGATGTCGTTCCCCCGGGAACATCTGATGTTCACGGTCTGGTACCTCCACGAAAAGCATTATCTGAAGACCGGCGAGAATTCCGATCTGGTCATCACCGCCGAAGGGATGGACTATGTCGAGAGCCGCGTGCCCAACAACGGCCTGGTGCACAAGCTGCTGAAATCGGCCGAAAGCGGCACGGCGCGCGGGAAATCGCAGGACGAAACCGCGTCCAGCGCCTGGGACGCCACCCAGCCGTCGGGGCGGATATTTAACTAGAAGTCTGGTAAAAAATTTCTCGCAGAGACCCAGAGGACACAGAGAAGAAACACCATTTATTATTCTGGTTGGTATTCTCTGCGTACTCTGCGTCTCTGCGAGAAAAGTCTTAGCCCTTTCACCCCCGCCTGGTAACTCCATAATCGGTTGTTGCGTCCCCACTCATTTGATATAGTTGACTCGTCTCAGACCCCACGAAAGGACGGTGACGCATGAGTCCAAAGAAGCCCAAGAACGGCTTTTCACGCCGCGGGTTTATTGGCGGAGTAGGAATTGGCGCAATCGGAACGGGCATTCTGGAAACCCCGGCGCTGGCGGCGGATAGCGTAAAATCTTCCGGCCCAGGCGCGGTGCCGATCTCGCTGCGCATTAACGGCAAACCTTATAGTCTGACGGTCGAGCCGCGCGTCACACTTTTAGACGCCCTGCGCAATCATCTGGAACATACGGGCGCCAAGCGGGTCTGCGATCGCGCGACCTGCGGCGCCTGCACGGTGATCGTCAATAACAAAGTGGTCTACAGCTGCACCGTGCTGGCTATCGACGCGCAAGGCAAAGACATTCAGACCATCGAAGGGCTGAGCTCGGGAAGCCAGCTCCATCCGGTTTCAGCGGCGTTCGTCAACAACGACGCGCAGCAATGCGGCTACTGCACACCCGGATTCGTGATGGCGGCCAAGGGATTTCTGGACAAGCATCCCAATCCAAGTTACGACGATGTCGAAAAGGGTCTAGGCGGCAACCTCTGCCGCTGCGGCACCTACGTGGGTGTCCGCAAGGCCGTGCTCGAAGCGGCGAAAGAGATGAAGGGAGGGCGTCATGCCTGACTATAGCTGGCCTCCGATGGATTCTCGCAAGACGATCGGCAAGCCGATCAGCCGTCTCGATGGCGGCATGAAGTCCAGCGGGCGCGCCAAATATG
>JACPNO010000076.1 GCA_016185465.1 Candidatus Solibacter usitatus | reverse complement strand
GTTCGACAACCAGACGCATCTCGGCTGGTTCGGCTCCTTCAACGACGTCGGCTCCCGCAAGCTGGTCGTGGTGGTGCTGCTGACCGGCGGCAAGCCCGCCATCGGGCCCGCCGCCGCCGGCATCGCGGGCGACGTTTACCGCCGGCTCGGCGAGCAGAATTACTTCGCCGGCAAGCTGCCCCTGACGCCCGCTTCGCTGGTGAGCAGTCAGATCTGCTGCCGGTGAAGGATCCCGGGCGCCTGAAGACCGGCCGCTACCTGTTCCCCATCGCGTCCAGCAGGCGCGCATAACCCGAGCGGCTAACCGGCAACCGCGTGCCGTCCTGGAGGATAGCGAGGCGGCTTTCCTTGCCGTAAGGCTCGATGCGGGCGACGCGCTCCAGGTTCACGATGGCGGAACGATGGATGCGCACGAAGCGGGCCGGGTCGAGCGCGGATTCGAGGCTGCCGATGGGCTGCTGCTTGAGGAACGCCTTGCCCGCGCTGTGCAGCGCCACATAATCGTCCTGCGCTTCCACGTAGTCCAGCTTGTCGAGCGGGATCACGTGCACCCTGGTTCCGTCCTTCACCACGATCCGTTGCGGGCGTTCCGCCGGGGGCCGGGCGGAGGCGACTTCGGTGGGGAGCTTGCGCTCCCCGAGGCGCGCTTTGGCCCGCTCGAGGGCGCGCTCGAAGCGGTCCGCGCCGAACGGCTTGAGGAGGTAGTCGACGGCATGGGCGTCGAAGGCGCGCATCGCGTACTGGTCGTAGGCGGTAACGAACACCACGGCGGGGCCCGGCTCGATCAGCTCGAGCACCTCGAAGCCGTCGAGCTTGGGCATCTGGATGTCGAGGAACAGGAGGTCGGGGGAACGGTCGGCGACGGCCTTGACCGCTTCGAAGCCGTTGGCACACTCGGCGGCGATCTCGATTTCCGGGTGGCTTCGCAGCAACTCGCGCAGGAACGCGCGTGCCAATTCCTCGTCGTCGACGATTACGGCGCGGAGCATCACCTGCCAATGTACCAACTCACCCGTACGGCACGTCACTTGCAAAGGCGGGCTTGGATGCTGTTCAGAATTACACTGTGCTGGGTAGTGTTGGCTACGAGTCATTCGCCTGCCCAAATCAAACCTGCGGAGCTTGTGCCGGAAACCACATTCCGCGTCGGGACGGACCTGGTTCAGTTGAGCGTGTCGGTGTTCGACCCGAACTGGAAGGTGATCCGCGGGCTGCCGCAAAGCGCTTTCACGGTCTTGGAGAACGGCGTCAAGCAGGAGATCGGCGTTTTTCGCCAGGAAGACGTGCCGGTGTCGATGGGGTTGATCGTGGACCAGAGCGCGAGCATGCGCGACAAGCGCGATCGGGTGGCGACGGCGGCTCTGGCGATGATCAAAGCGTCGAATCCGGACGACGAAGTATTCCTGGTCAACTTCAGCGACGAGCCGGAGGTGACGCAGGGGTTTACGAGCGACCTCGCGCTGCTGGAGAAGGGCTTGCGGGGCGGCGCGCCGCGTGGGGAGACGGCGATGCGGGACGCGGTCCTGTTGGGAACCCAGCATTTGCGGAGCCGGGCGAAGCGCGACAAGCGGGTGCTGGTGGTGATCACCGACGGCGACGACAATGCGAGCGTCGCGAGCCAGCAGCGGCTGATCGAGTTCGCGCACCAGAACAACGCCATCGTCTATGGGATCGGTCTGCTAGGGGGGGAGCCGCCGGCGAGCGCCGCCCGGGCGAAGCAGCGGCTCGAGGAGCTCTCGAATGCCACTGGCGGCCGATCGTGGTTTCCGCCCGACGTGTCCGCCATTGCGGCGATTACGCCCGAGATCGCGCACGAGATCCGCAACCAGTACGTCATCGGGTACACGCCGGCCGACGCTGTCAAAGACGGAAAGTTTCGCAAGGTCACGGTGGAAGTGAACGTGCCGGGCGCAGTAGTGCGGACGCGCTCGGGGTACTACGCGCGTCCGTGACGACCATTAGGAGGTTTTTCATGAAAGCACGGGCAATTTGGCTCGCGATTCCCTTGATGGCTGGAGTGGCGTTCGCGCAGTCGGGGGGCGCGGCAGGCTCGACGGGCTCGACCGCCGAGATGAAGACGATGACGTATCGGGGCGTGCTGGTGGATCTGGCTTGCGGAGCGGCGACCGCCTCGGCGGGAGCGCCGTCCGGCGCCACCGGATCGGCGAACCGGTCGGCGGGCGGAGTGGCAAGGGGGCCAAGGGACCAAACCGAAGTAGACAGCCGTTGCCGCGATCTGGTACACTACGTGCTGTCCCTAAAGCTTTCTTCTCAGTGGGAGGTTCGTTTGCCTTTTTTCGGGACGGACCGCTTGCACCAATGAGGAAACATGGCACGCAAACCAGGCAAACAGTATCAATCCGCGTTGAAGCAGGTGGCCGCGAAGGAATACCAGCTCGAAGAGGCCATTCCGCTCGTACAGAAAATCAAATTCGCCAAGTTCGATGAGACTGTCGAAGTCCACATGCGCCTTGGCGTCGATCCCAAACACGCCGACCAGATGGTGCGGGGCACGGTGGTGATGCCGAACGGTCTGGGCAAGTCGAAGAAAGTGCTCGTGATCGCCAGCGGCGACAAGCTGCGCGAGGCAACCGAGGCGGGCGCCGATTTCGTCGGCGGCGAAGACATGGTGAACAAGATCCAGTCCGAGGGTTGGACGGATTATGACGCCGTAGTCGCGACTCCCGACATGATGCGCTCGGTCGGCAAACTCGGCAAGATCCTCGGTCCCCGCGGTCTCATGCCCAACCCGAAGACCGGCACGGTGACGGTGGACGTCGCCAAGGCGGTGCTCGAAGTGAAGGCCGGTAAGGTGGAGTTCCGCGTCGACAAGACGGGCATCATCCACGCGCCGGTGGGCAAGGTCAGCTTCTCGACGGAGAAGCTCATCGAGAACGCGTCGAGCCTGATCGCGGCGGTGATCAAGGCGAAGCCGGCGGTGGCGAAGGGCAAGTACGTCAGGAGCGCGACGGTGTGCTCGACGATGGGCCCCGGGGTTCCGATCGACACCACTCCATTCAGCACGAAGGCGGCGACGGCCTAGCGTCCGACAGGTGTTTCCATGAAAAAGAAGGAAGACAAGAAGAAAGATATCGAAGCGTTGCGCCAGGACCTGGAGCACTCGCAAAACCTGTTCGTGACCGGCTATGAGAAGCTGCGGGTCAACCAGGATTTCGAGCTGCGCAAGGTGGTGCGCGCTGCCGGCGGCAAGTATCGCGTCGTCAAGAACAACCTGGCGGATAAGGCGTCGGAAGGGACGCCCGCGGGCCAGGTGCTGGGGAATCTGCGCGGGATGACCTCGCTGGCGTACACGGACGGCGATCCGGTGGCGCTCGCGAAGGCGCTTACGGCGTACGCGAAGGCGAATCCCACTTTCACGTTCAAGGCGGGAATCGTCGAGGGCCGGGTGATCGACGTCGGGGCGATCAACGATCTGGCGACGATGCCGGCGAAGGAAGAGATCTTTGCCAAGCTGCTGTACCTGATCAATGCTCCGGCGCAGCGGCTGGTCACGGCGTTGAACGCCGTGGGGCGCAGTCTGGCGGTCGTGGTGGACCAGGGCGTCAAGGAAAACAAGTTCAGTGCTTCGGAGTCAGAAGTCAGCAGTTAGCACGGCGACTGGCTGCCTGGGCGCGTGTCGGTTAATTCAGAAGGAGTTTGGAGTTTCAAACATGGCGGACATTAACGCAATTGCGGATCAGATTCAAGGTTTGACGCTGCTCGAAGCATCGCAGCTCGTGAAGATGCTCGAGGAAAAGCTCGGCGTGTCGGCGGCTGCGGCCGCTCCGGCGGCTGCGGCCGGCGGCGGCGCTGCCGCTGCGGCTCCGGTGGTTGAGGAGAAGACGGAGTTCAATGTCATCCTCACGGCTGCAGGCGCAAATAAGATCAACGTCATTAAGGCCGTTCGCGAAGTCACCAGCCTCGGGCTGAAGGAAGCGAAGGACCTGGTGGACGGCGCGCCGAAGGCTGTCAAGGAAGGCGTCAGCAAGGACGAAGCCGAGGCCATCAAGAAGAAATTCGTCGATGCCGGCGCGTCGGTCGAAGTGAAATAGCTCCAGCATTTCGGCATTCAGCAATCAGCAGTGTTCGGCGTCAGTCGGCCCTGGGCCGCTTGGCTGAATCCTTACGGCTGATTGCTGATTGCATTTGTTTTCCGTTTGCGCAGGACCGAAAGTCCTGTTAAGGTAAGTAGTTGGGCCTTCGATTCAGCCGGATTCGACCCAATTGGTGACTGTGCTTCCCGAATCCTGGTACTTCAATTGCAGTTCGGCCGGAACTGTACACCGGATACTTGTGCGCTTTCGCGCGTGCACTACAGTCACGCCTGCAGTTCCCGTCTTCATCACGCGATTTACATCGGAATTTCGATTCCTGCCTCTGTGTCACCATCACTCGGCGCTCCGCGAGCTGTCGGCTCCCGGGGCGCCGTTGGTTTTGTGCTGTTAATCACGGTTTCTTTGCTTTGGCTCTTCGGCCGTCAGGAGTATACGAATGGATATTCAACACAACGGCGCCGCCACCGAGCGAGTTGATTTCTCTAAGATCAAGACTTCGATTCCAATTCCGAACCTGATCGAGGTTCAGAAGAAGTCGTATGAGCGGTTTCTGCAGATGGACTTGCTGCCCAATGAGCGCGAGGACATCGGCCTGCAAACCGTTTTCAACTCGGTTTTCCCGATCTCGGATTTCCGCGGCGTCAGCGACCTCGAGTTCGTCGACTACTCGATCGGCAACTGGGAATGCAAGTGCGGCAACCTGAAGGGGCTGCACCACCTCCGGTCGACCTGCCGGAGCTGCGGCGCGACCATCCGGACCGATCCGTTTCACGCCGGCGACATCCTCTGCAATCATTGCGGCACGTTCAACAAGAACGTGGTCACCTTCTGCAACAAATGCGGCGACCCGGTCGGGCTGCAACTGAAGTACGACATGCAGGAGTGCCAGGAGCGCGGCATGACTTATGCCGCTCCGCTCAAGGTCACAATCCGGCTGACGGTCTACTCGAAAGATCCCGAGACGCAGAAGAAGTCCGTTCGCGACATCAAGGAACAGGAAGTCTTCTTCGGCGAGATTCCGCTGATGACGGACAACGGAACGTTCATCATCAACGGCACGGAGCGCGTCATCGTTTCGCAATTGC
Organism: Candidatus Solibacter usitatus; assembly: GCA_016185465.1. Taxonomy (GTDB): domain Bacteria; phylum Acidobacteriota; class Terriglobia; order Bryobacterales; family Bryobacteraceae; genus JACPNO01. Next base: position 1,043 of record JACPNO010000076.1, on the reverse strand, counting down.
ACCGCTCCCCGGGCGTCTTCTTCGAGCGCGTCGCGGCGCAGGGCTACTTCCTCGGCAAGATCATTCCGTACCGCGGAAGCTGGGTCGAGTTCGAGTACGACAACAAGAACATTCTGTACGTCCGCATCGACCGCAAGCGCAAGTTTTACGGTTCGGTGTTCCTGCGCGCCCTGGGTCTGAAGACCGACGAGCAGATTCTGCGCGCGTTCTACCGGGTTTCGAAACTCAGCATCCGGGACAAGAAGATCTTCTGGAACGTCGACGAAGGTCTGACGGGCCTGAAGCTCTCGCATGCGATCGCCACCAAGGGCGGCGACACGGTGGTCGCGCAGGGCAAGAAGATCACACCGGGGCTGTTCAAAGAGATTCTGAAGTCCAAGATCCAGCAGGTCGAGGTTGCGGCCAACGACATCGAAGGCGCCTACGTGGTGGCGGATGTCGTCGACATGTCGACCGGCGAAGTGCTGATCGACGCCAATAGCGAACTGACGGCGACCGCGATGGGCAAGCTGCTCGAAGCGGGCATCGAAGAAGTCGACATCTTCTTCCCCGAGCGCGACGACGTCGGGACGGTGATTTCGGCGACCATCCGCAAGGACGCGGTCAAGACGCAGAACGAAGCGCTGATCGAGATCTACCGCAAGCTGCGTCCCGGCGATCCGCCGACGCTTGACACGGCCACCCAGCTCTTCCAGGGCATGTTCTTCGACCCTCGCAAGTACGACTTCTCGCGCGTCGGCCGCATGAAGTTCAACATCAAGCTGTTCGAGAAGTCGGACGCGACCAGCCTGGACAAACGCACCCTCGATTCCGAGGACTTCAAGGCCACCATCAAGTACCTGCTGAAGCTGCGCAAGGGCATCGGCGCGGTGGACGATATCGATCACCTGGGCAACCGCCGCGTGCGCGCGGTCGGCGAGCTGCTGGAAAACCAGTTCCGCATCGGCCTGGTGCGCATGGAGCGCGCGATCAAGGAAAAGATGTCGGTATACCAGGAAATGTCGACGGCCATGCCGCACGACCTGGTGAACGCCAAGCCGGTG
>JACPNO010000075.1 GCA_016185465.1 Candidatus Solibacter usitatus | reverse complement strand
GTCGCTCGACCAGGTGTGGCACGTGGCGGGCGAGGGGTGGACCGAAGCCGTCACCGAATTTCATATCGTGGGCGGATTGCATCCGGAACTGACGCTGGACTGGTATTGCCAGATGCTGCGCGGGCTGAAAGAGCGCTTTCCGCAGGTGCACTTGAAGGCGTTTACGATGGTAGAGATCGGTTACCTGGCCGAGCGCGCGCGCATTTCGACGCGCGACGTGCTGGAGCGTTTGCGCGACGCCGGCATGGATTCGCTGCCCGGCGGAGGGGCCGAAATTTTCTGCGACCGGGTGCGGCGCGTGATTTGCGATCACAAAATTACCGGCCAGGAATGGCTGGATACCGCGCGGATTGCCCACCAGCTTGGCCTGCATTCCAACTGCACCATGCTGTATGGCCACATCGAAAATGAAGAAGACCGCGTGGATCATCTGCTGAAGCTGCGCGAGCTGCAGGATGAAACGCATGGCTTCGTGACTTTTATTCCGCTGGCGTTTCATCCCGAAAACACGCCGCTGCATCATATTCCGAAGACCACCGGTTTTCTGGATATCAAGAGCATCGCGGTGGCGCGGCTGATGCTGGACAATATCCCGCATATCAAGGCGTACTGGATCATGATGACGCCGCGGATTGCGCAAATCGCGCTGCGTTTTGGGGCGGACGATATCGATGGCACCGTGGTGGAGGAGAAAATTTATCACGATGCCGGGGCGACTACCAGCCAATCGCTGCGGCGCGGGGAGTTGCTCAGTCTGATTCGTAAGGCGGGGCGGGAGCCGGTGGAGCGGGATACGTTGTATCGCCCGGTGACGCGCACGGAATCTACGTTTACGGTGTTGGTGTAGTTCGGATCCTAGCGATACCGCTCCCTTTGGTCACGGCTCTGTAAGTCGATGTGATGGTTGTGTACCGATTCAGAGCGTTGGTGTAGAATGGCCGCCAATGAAGACCTTGTTGTTTTTCTTGGCGGCGTTCACGCTCGCCGCGGCTCCGCAGGCTGAACACACGACCGATCCTGCCGTTGGGCGCACGCTGTATCTGAAATCCTGCAGCGGCTGTCACGGCGCCAATGGCAAGGGCGGGCGCGGGTCGGATCTCACTACTGGAAACTGGAAATGGGGCGCCACGGATCCGGAAATTCAGCGCAACATTCTCAAGGGAATTGCGGGCACGCAGATGCCGCCGTTTCCGCTCTCCGACGATGAAGCGCGCAACATCGTGATTTTTCTGCGATCGCTGCGCGGCACATCGACCGAGGAAGCGATCAAGGGCAATCCCGCCAGCGGCCGCGATCTATTCTACGGCTCGGCGGGATGCGCGCACTGCCACATGGTGGGCGGGCGCGGCGGGCGGCTGGGTCCTGATCTTACGGCGATTGCCGAGAGCCGCAAGCCGGCTGAATTGCGCAAGGCGATTCTTGAGCCTGACGCTGCGCTCGCGGCCGGCTATGAGACCGTTGAGATCGAGTTGCGCGATGGCAAGACCCTCCGCGGTGTGGCAAAAAATGAAGACACGTTTTCCGTGCAAGTGATGGATGCGCAGGAAAAGCTGCACCTGCTGTTGAAGAAAGACCTGCGCAAAATTACGGCGACCCACCATTCGATGATGCCCGCGGGCAAATTCGAGGCGGGACGTTTGGATGACTTAGTGGCATTTCTTCGCCAGCCGCCGGCGACGGTCCCTAGCGAATGGAAGCCAGCCGCGGATCTCAATGTCTCGTTCGATCGTTTGAAAAACGCTGCGCGCGAGCCGCAGAACTGGCTGACGTATTTTGGCGACTTCGCAGGTTCCCGCTACAGCCGGCTGAGCTCCATCACGCCTGCCAACGTGGGCACGCTGGCTTCGAAGTGGGCTTTTCAGTTTGGCGCCGGAACTGTGGAGACCAGCCCGCTGGTGGTCGATGGGCTGATGTTCGTCACTGGGCCGCTAAACAATGCCGCGGCGCTCGATGCCCGCAGCGGAAGAACCGTGTGGCGCTACACGCGCCGCCTGCCCAATGTGGCGAGTCATTGTACGGTGATGACTAATCGCGGATTCGGTATCCTGGGCGACCGCCTGTTCATGGCGACGCTGGACACGCATCTGGTTGCGCTCGACGCCAAAACCGGCAGCGTCATCTGGGATGTGACGGTGGACGATTACCAGAAGGGTTTTTCCATTACGCATGCGCCGCTCGCGCTCAATGGCAAGATTATCGTCGGCGTGACGTCGGGCGAATGCGCGCTCACCGGCTTCATCGACGCTTACGATGCGACGACCGGCAAGCGGCTGTGGCGCGTGCACTCGATTGCGCAGCCCGGCGATCCGGCGAGCGCGAGCTGGTCCGGAGATTCCGCCAAGTACGGCGGCGGCCCCACTTGGATGACCGGCACGTACGACGCTGCCACCGACACGCTTTTCTGGACCACCGGCAATCCCGGGCCGGACTTCGACGGCACCGTTCGCGAGGGCGACAATTTGTTCACGTGCAGTGTGCTGGCGCTCGATCCGTCGACGGGCCGGCTCAAATGGTATTTCCAGTTCACCCCGCACGACACGCACGATTGGGACGCCAACGAAACGCCGGTGCTGATCGACGCCGAGGTGCGCGGCCGCATGCGCAAGCTGCTCATCCAGGCCAATCGCAACGCATTCTTTTACGCGCTGGATCGCGAGACCGGCGAGTTCATTTTCGGCAAACCCTTCGCGCGCCAGACCTGGGCCAAGGGGTTGGACGACAAAGGCCGTCCGATTCTGGTGGCTAACAGCGACCCGACGCCAGAAGGCAGCTACGTTTGCCCCGACGCTTCGGGCGGAACCAACTGGGCGGCGCCGTCCTACGATTCCAAGACCGGGCTGTTCTACATTCCGGTGATGGAGGCTTGCGCGACTTATGTGCGCGAGACGCGTCCGCCTAAGCCGGGCGAGGGTTATTCGGGCGGCAGCCAGGAATTGGACGCGAAGATCGGTTTTCCCGGAGCGATTCGCGCCATCGATCCGCGCACTGGCGAAAGGCGCTGGAATTTTCCGGTACAGACCGGGTCGGCGGCGGCTGGAGTGCTCGGAACCGCGGGCGGCGTGGTGTTTGCCGCGACCAAAGACGGCTACCTGATTGCGCTCGACGCCCGCACCGGCAAGCCGCTCTGGCACTACCAGACGGGCGGGGAGATCATGACTGCGCCGATTTCTTACGCAGTGGACGGGAAGCAGTACGTTTCGGTGTCGTCGACTTCGACGCTATTTACGTTTGCGCTGCCATGAAGGCGAGTAGTTAACAAAAGGCATATAGGCCCCGACCTGCCCGCCGTGCTACGACTAGGCATGGAGCGCAGAGGCAGCGGGGGCATCGCCGGAATTCTGATTCTTGCCGCGTTTCTCCTGCTGCAATGGGATGGCCTGGCGGGCAAGCCTGCGCCGGATTTCAAACTCGATCAAGCGTATGGCGGCCGCGTTGATTTGAGCACGTATCGCGGCAGGCCGGTGCTGCTGGCCTTCTGGCTTACTTCCTGCGGCATTTGCCGGCACGAGCTGCCGCTGCTGGATCGTCTGGGTCCGGAGTTCAGCGCGCGGGGCGTGGAAGTGCTGGCGGTGAATATTCGAGATTTGCCAGGCGCCCGCGAGTACATGGCCAGCGAACGCCTGCACTTGACCAACCTGATCGATGCCGATGGGGAAACCGCGGAGCGTTATGGCGTGTCGGGCGTGCCTAAGCTGGTGCTCATTGGCGCCGATGGCAAGATCCGGAAAAGCGCCGCCGGTTATCAGAACGAGAAAACGCTGCGCGAGTGGATGACTAGCGTGGCGCGGTAGTTAGCGCGGACGTGGGTCATCGAAATCCGGCTGCGTGTCTAGGAGCTAGCTTATTACGGGCAACCGCTCCCTTCGGTCACGGCTCTGAAGATCACATCGCGATTCGGACTTTGAGCGAGACCGCAAGCGATTTCGGACTTACAGAGCCGCGACGATAGGGAGCGGTTATCTTGCGGCGCATACGTCTTGGTAATACTGCTCGTATTGCGGGATGATGCGTTCGGTGGCGAAGCGTCCCAATGCGCTGCGGCGGGCGGCTGCGGCCATGCGGGTGTGCAGCGCGTCATCGGTGAGCAGTTCAACGACGCGCGCCGATTGCGCTTCCAGATCCGCCACCGGTTCCACGTACCCATCCACGCCTGAGGTGATCAATTCCGGCACGCCGCCCACCGCGGTGCCGACGGGCGGGACGCCGCAGGCCATGGCCTCAAGCGCGGCCAGGCCGAAGGCTTCCATTTCGCTGGGCATCAGCAGCACGTGCGCTACCGGGATCAGGCGTTCGACGTGATCCTGCTTGCCGAGAAAGCTGACATGGCGCTCGACGCCTAACTCGCGGGCTAGGTATTCGGCGGGACTGCGCTCGGGTCCATCGCCCACCATCAGCAGGTGCGCGGGCGTGTGCCGCCGCACGCGCGCCAGGATGTGGACGCAATCCAGCACGCGCTTCACCGGGCGGAAATTGGAGAGATGGATTAACAGCTTCTCGCCGGCTGGAGCATAGCGGGCGGCGTTCGCATGATCCGGATCGGGCTTATAGAGCTCGCAGTTGACGAAGTTATTGATAACGCGAATTTCATTGGTGACGCCGAAAACTTCGACCGTCCGTTGCCGCAGGTAATCGCTGATGGACGTGATGCCGTCGGATTTCTCGATGGAAAATTTCGTGATCGGAAAATACGAGCGGTCGGTGCCCACCAGCGTAATATCGGTGCCGTGCAGCGTGGTGATGAACGGCAGCCGGCGGCGGACGGCGAGCATCTGCTGCGCCAGCATCGCGGAAATCGAGTGCGGAATGGCGTAGTGAACGTGCAGCAGGTCGAGCGAATAGCTTTCCGCGACTTCCGCCATGCGCGAGGCGAGGGCCAGGCAATAGGGCGGGTACTGGAAGAGCGGGTAATTGGAAACTTCCACTTCGTGATAATGAATGCGCGGCAGGCCGGGGTCGAGGCGAATGGGGTTGGCGTAGGTGATGAAATGGACTTCGTGGCCGCGCGTGGCCAGTTCCAGGCCCAATTCGGTGGCGACAATGCCGCTGCCGCCGTACGTCGGGTAACAGGTGATGCCGACTTTCACTTGGCCAGCGTAGCATCAACCGGACTGAGCGTTGCGAACCCGATCTGGCCGTGCAGATTTTCATCGGGGGAAGCGATGTCGCCGCCGCCGAACCAAACGCGAATGCTTTCCGGCAGCACTTCGACGGTGGGGTCGCACAGTACTTTGCTATCCCAGCTTGCACTGCCGGTGAAAACCACAGCCTGCCTTTTCCAGGTGACGCCGTCCGAAGATCGTGCAAGGCCCAGGCGGCGCGTGCCGGTGCGATCGCGGCCGGTGTAGAGCATCCAGTACGATCCGTGCGACATCCAGACGGCGGGCTCGCCCAAGGCGTCTTCATCGAAGGCGCCATTCTCGCCGATTTCCAGAACCGGATTTGTTCGTAGCTTTTCCCAGCGGATGCCGTCCGGCGAGCGCGCCACGCCGAGGCGCTGCTGGCGGGCGCGGTTCTGGCCGAGATAGTACATGTAAAACGTTTCTTTGATCCGGATCACGTAGGGATCGGCCACGCCGCGCTCGTCCCAGCTTCCGCGCGGGCCGGTTTCGATGACGGGCCGCGGGTGTTTTTGCCACGCGCGGCCGTCTGCCGATCGCGCGAGACCGATGCGCGGTGTTTCTCTTGGCCCGGCGTGATACCAGTAGAGAAATTCCGCGCCCACGCGCAGGGCTGAGCCGTTGGCGGCGATGTATTCTCCTTCCCAGGTGCTGGGATCGGGAGACAGCACTTTGCCTTCTTTGCGCCAGCTCATGCCGTCGGCGG
>JACPNO010000086.1 GCA_016185465.1 Candidatus Solibacter usitatus | reverse complement strand
GGATGTCCTGGCAGTCAGTGTCCACCATGTCTTGGCTCTTGACATCGGGGACCTGCCCCACTTGTTGATAAGATGTAGAGCACTTGTATGAAAATGTCCATCGTGCTTTCTACTGTGCTCGTAGCTTCGGCCCTTTTCGCCGCCGACGCCCCTGCCCCAGCCACCCAAATCGCCGCCGCGGTTCTGGCCGCGCCCGCCGAGCTTCGCGACGGCGCCGCCGTTCTCGGCTACAACGCGCAAGGTGAGCTGGTCCGCCTGCGCGAAGGTAAAAATGAGCTGATCTGCCTGGCCAGCGATCCGGCCAGCGCAAAATTTCACGCCGCCTGCTACCACAAGGATTTGGAACCGTACATGGCCCGCGGCCGCGAACTGCTGGCCAAAAAAGTCACCGGCAACGATCGCAACGACGTCCGCTGGCAAGAAGTAGCCGATGGCAAACTCTTCATGCCGCACGAGCCCCGCACGCTCTATGTTCTCGACGGCAGCAGCTACGACGCCGCCACCGGAAAAGTGGCCGACGCCTATTTGCGCTGGGTGATCTACACGCCCTTCGCCACGCCGCAATCGACGGGGCTCTCGACCAAGGCCAGCGATGGCGCACCCTGGCTGATGTCGCCCGGCACGGTCGGCGCGCACATCATGATCAATCCGCCGCGCCCCAAGAAGTAGCCGCTAGCTGGAGCGCAAAGCAATCATCGGATCGATGCGCGACGCCCGGCGCGCGGGCAAGTAGCCAGCCAGCGCCGCCACCGTCGTCAACACGACCAGCATCCCGGCGAAGGTCACCGGGTCGGTTGCAGTTATGCCGAACAGCAGCCCGCTGAGAGAGCGCGCCAGCGCCCAGGACGCAGCCACGCCCAGCAGCATCCCTACCGCGGCCAGGCTCAGCGTCTGTTTGATAATGCTCGATTGCAAGTCGCCAGCCGTCGCCCCCAGCGCCATGCGAATGCCGATTTCCTGCGTCCGCTGGCTCACCGAATACGAGATCACCGCGTAAATTCCCAGCGACGCAAGAATCAATGCGAACACCGCGAAGCCGCCCAGCAGCATCACCACAAAGCGCCGCGGCGAAACGGCTTTATCCACCAACTGCTGCACCGTGCGAAATTCATTCGCCGCCAGATTCGGATCCACCGGCTTCAACGCCGCGCGCACCGCCGCTGCCAGCTCAGCGGGCGGCAGCGTGGTGCGAACCACCAGTTCCACCGAACTCCAGTCATTGCACTGCCGGATCGGCAGGTACATTTCCGAGCCCGCGCCTTGTTCCAGGGCAAGGTGCCGCACATCGCCCACCACACCCACCACGCGGCGTCCGTTATCGTTGCACGCGACCACCATCTTGCCGATCGCGTCCTGACCTGGAAACAGCCGCCGCGCCATCGTCTCGTTGATCACAATTACCGATTCCGTAGTTGGCGTGTCCCGCTCGCTGAGGTCCCGCCCCGCAATCAACGGAATCCCCAGCGCCTTCACGTACCCGTCGCTGACGATGCGCACAAAGGCAATCGGATATTCACCCTTCGCATAAACCTGCCCCTTGGCAGGCGCGCCCCAACTGCGATTGCGGCCCAGCGGAAGCGCATCCGTCAGGCCTGCCGCAGAGATCCCCGGAATATCCCGCGTGCGCCGCAGCACCTCGTCGAAATAGGCATTCTGCTGGGCTTGGGTGAGATTTCGTCCGCTTGGATCGACACGCAGCGTCGCGGCTCGTTCGGGTTGAAAACCCAAATTGACATCGAGCACGCGCAGAAAACTGCGCATGAGCAATCCCGCGCCCACCAACAGCACGCACGCAAAAGCAATTTCGGAAACCACCAGCGAATCGCGCGTCCAACTGCGCCGTTTGCCTTCGGTCGAACCGCGGCTGGTGTCTTTCAAGGCATCGTGCAACGCGACGGCGGGAACCTGCAGCGCCGGCACCAGCCCGAAGAGCAGGCCCGTCAGCACAGCAACAAAAAGAGTGAAAGCGAGAACGCTGGCATCGGTCCGGACATTCTGCAGCAGCGGAATGCTAAAGGCGTCCAAATGCGCCAGGGCGCGCGTTCCGCCCACCGCGAGCAGCACGCCCAGCGCCGCGCCGCAACACGAAAGCACCACGCTTTCGGTAAGCATCTGACGAATGAGCCGCGGCCTACCCGCTCCCAGCGCGATGCGAACCGCAATCTCTTTTTGCCTCGTGGCCGTGCGCGCCAGCAATAGATTTGAAATATTCGCGCACACAATCAGCATCACCACGCCCACTGCGCACGAAAGCACCAGCAGCGCCGGGCGCAGCCGCCCACCGACGTGCTCCGCCAGCGGACTGAGCTTGGCGTCAAGCTCGTTGCGATCTCGCGGGTGAGCTTTCGTCAACTGCTCGGACAGCACGCTAAATTCCGCCTGCGCAGCTTGGATGGCCACGCCCGGTTTCAAGCGGCCGATAATCGCGATCGTATTTCCCCAGCGGTTCGTTTCCGGGCTGAGCGGAAAAGGCGAATAGAGATCGATGCGAGTGCCGGGCGCAAAAATAGATCCGAAATCGAACGAAGCCGGCATCACACCAACCACTGTGACCGGCGTCTCATCCAGCGTCAGCGCGCGGCCCACGATACCCGGATCGGACGCAAAGCGCCGCACCCACAGGCCGTGGCTCAACAGCACGGCTTTCGGCCCATTCCACTTGCATTCTTCGGCGGTAAACTGCCGGCCAAGCTGAGGCTGCACGCCCATCAGCGGGAAAAAATTCTCGGTCACCGGCACGCTGGTGAGCCGCTCCGGCTCGCCCTGCCCGGTGAGTTTGTTGTCGCCCACGCCGTAAAAAGCCATGTAAGCAGCCAGACCGGAGAACGACTTATTCTGCTCGCGCATGTCGAGCAAATGGCCCACCTGCACGGTTTGTCCGGAGAGCCCGTTGCTCTCGTTGTGATTGACAAACCAGACCAGCTGGCCGGGATCGCGAAACGGCAGCGGCCGCAGCAGCAGCGCATTCACGACGCTGAACACGGTGGAACTGGCGCCAATGCCCAGGCCCACGATGAGGATTGCGAACGTGGTGAATCCGGCATCGCGACGCAGGGCGCGAAAGGTGTAGCGCAAGTCCTGCAAGAGTGTGTCCAGAGCCGGCAGGCCGCGGGCTTCACGATGCAATTCGCGGGCGGGCTCGATGCTGCCGAACTTGGCGAGCGCTTTGCGGCGGGCATCTTTGGGGGACATGCCGCTGCGAATATTCTCGTCGACGGCCATCTCCAGATGAGACGCCAGCTCGGCATCGAGATCCTGATCCATTTTCTCCGCGCGGAAAAATGAGGCGATACGCGCGAACATTTCCCTCATCGATTTTCTCCCGGCGAAAGGGCCAGCACGCTGCCCATGACGTGAGCCAACCGCTGCCAATAGGCTGCGTCGGCCGCGAGCTGATGGCGCCCGCGCTTGGTGATCGAGTAAAACTTGGCGCGCCGGTTGTTCTCGGAAATCCCCCACCCGGCGCTGATCCACCCGCGCTGCTGCAGCCGGACCAGGGACGCGTAAATCGTTCCCTGATTGAGCAGCACCTGATCGCCGCTGATCTGCTCAATGCGACGCGCGATTCCATAGCCATGCAGCGACCCCAGCGTGGCGAGGGTCTGCAGAACCATCACATCCAAAGTGCCCGGAAGCAGGTCAAGCTTGGTCGGCATGTCTCTCCTGTGGTAGTGCCACATTAGTATGACATAGTTTGTGTGGCAGTGCCACAGGAAAGACTTTGAGTCTTATGGCTTGTTTGGGAACGCCTTATCGATCGATGTCGACTGAAACATGGTATTTGTTATGAGTGGATTTTGATTCGGCGCTAGAACATGCATTGGACGGCGAATCTGTGCTGTTCCTAGGTGCTGGCTTTTCGCTCGGAGCGATCAATAGTCGCCTTCAACCGTTTGAACTGGGGACTGCCTTCGCGAATAGATTGGCGTCTGCGGTGGGTCTGCCAACGCCAACTGACCTCCAAGATGCCGCCGAGGTCTTTCTTGAAAGCCGAGGCCCGGCCGCGCTTGCGAAAGAGGTCCTTGAGAGCTTCCAAGCAACGACGGTTGCCAAGCACCACACGTCGATTGGAAGCGTGCCGTGGCGAAGAGTGTACACGACGAACTATGACAATGTGCTTGAAATCGCTTCAGGCAAGTCCGCACACCCGTTCCGGCCCGTCACTCTATCCGAACATCCGAGCGACTTTGATCAAAACGAATCAATTTGCGTTCATTTTAACGGGTATGTCGAACGCGTCACTTCATCGCTCGGGGATGAGCTGAAACTGACTGACAGCAGCTACATTGCCGCTACCATCGAGGCGTCACCATGGTCGTCCGTGTTTCGCCTTGACTTATCGATGGCTAAATCAGTCTTTTTTGTCGGATACTCCCTAGTCGATCTTGATATTGCCCGGCTTCTCGCATCCACTGAATTGTTGCAGGAAAAGACATTCTTCGTGGTTGGCACTAGTCCCTCACGCCAAACCGAAAGCCGCGCCGTCAGATACGGCACCCCTAAGCGCTTCGACTCTGCCTGGTTCGGTAAGCAACTCGAAACAAAGCGTGCTCGGTATTCTCCCAGGGAACGCACCCATCCGATCTGGTATTGCGTGGAGCCCTATGAGACGCGCCTGACCGATACGACGGCGGTGTCGGACCGAGCGATATTCGATCTCTTTTTACGTGGCCTCGTTGATAGACAACTTGCGTGGAATTCGGTTCACGGAAGCGTCCAGCCATATATGGTTCAACGCACCTGCGTCGGGGTGATCTTGAAGGCTCTCGATGATCCCGTCAACATCGTTATCGTCCACGGAAACCTCGGGAACGGCAAGTCGATGGTCGTCGAAACCGTCGCTGGCCTGGCGTTTGCCGCAGGGAGACCCGTATACTCGCTATCTAAACGCTCGCCTTCCATGGAGGCAGAACTCTCGCACCTCTGCTCATCCGATAAACCGTTTCTTTTAATCATAGATTCGTATCCGGGCTGGATGGACGCGTTGAGCACGTTAGGGAAGCATCGAAATAAGCATATGTCGCTTCTCCTCACGGCTAGAACCGGACCGAACGACGTTCTGGTCGACCGGATAGAAGACATGTTTAGGATGCGCTTAGTCCAAGAAATCGATATAGAAAGAATGGACGAGCTCGAACTCGAACGGGTCAACGAAATATTCGAACGGTACGGCCTCTGGGGAGAGAAATCCGCACTGCCTAGAAGAGCACGGGTTCAATCGCTTCGATCACGCTGCCACGGTGAGTGGCAGTCGATTCTCGTCGATCTATTTCAAGCACCCCAGATCGAATCACGGTTCTCCGACGTCTTGAGAACGTTGGATACTAAAGGCGGATATTACGACGTTCTACTCGGTATTCTTGCCCTGACGGTCCTTAGCCAGAGGGTAACAATCGACACGTTGGCTGATCTCTTTGGGAACCGTGTGTTGAACGCGGCTTTCCAGCGCAACGAACGCGTGGCTGAATTCGTCAATTTTAGAAGCGGTGATGTCATAAATCGCTCTTCGGTCGCAGCGCGGTTCGTATTAAGCCGGATTGCCGATCCGAATATTACTGTCGACGTGCTTGCCGGAATGGCGCGATCTCTAGATAAATTTGGGACGTCGTATCGCTTATACAACGAGACGCTGAGGAGTTTGCTTCAATTTAGCCAAATCGAAATGATTCTCCCAAATCGGAGCTTGAGCGAGCGCCGCGACGCTGCGTTCAGATATTACGAGCGCGTTAAGAACTTGGCGTACTGTCAAACCAACCCGCAGTTTTGGTTGCAATATGCTATTGCCGCCCTCGTATTCGAGGACTTCGAACGGGCGGATCGCTACTTCGAATCCGCGTATTCTTTCGCGAGGCGGCAGCACAGCTATGACACCCATAAGATCGATAACCACTACGCCCGCCTGCTATTGGAGAAGGCCTGCAGAAGTGCTTCCAAAGAGATTGGTCTAAAGCTGTTCCGTGATGCACGAAAGATCATCTTTGAACAAATCCAAACGGAACGATTGCATTACCCTTATCGGGTCGCTACTCGCATTGGCGAGTTCTACGATACATTCGTCGGAGCCCTTGCGGACCCTGAGCGAGAGGAAATCCTCAACGCGGCTAGATATATCGAGAGGCGTATAAACGGACTTCCCCTGCAACTCCGGCAACAGCGTTATGTCGTGGAGTGCCTTGCGACAATGGTGCGGATACTCAGCCTCGCGCGCTAACTCGTTAACCATACCTTGCGGATTCTGCCCCTACAGCACTTCCCCCAAAGCCTGATTCACCTTATCCCGATACGTCCTACTCAAATTCAACTTGGTCCCGTCCTCCAAAATCGCCACATAATCCCCGTGAAACCAGGGCTGCAATTGCTTTAGCCGATTAATATTGATCACCGTCGACCGGTGAATCCGCAGAAACTTCGCCGGATCGAGCCGCGCCGCAATCGAGCCCAGCGTCTCGCGCAGCATGTGGCTCTCTGTGCCCACGTGCAGACGCACGTAATTGTCGGCGGCCTCGATCCAATCGATTTCGTCCGTCTTCAGGAACGACACTTTGCCGGATGATTTCACGACGATGCGGTCCGGCGCCTTTTGCTTGGCTTCCAAAGTTTCTACCAGCGATGTCAGACGGCGATCGAAATCCGGCACTTTGAGCCCCCGAATGTGATTGCGCGCGCGATCGAGCGCGGCTTGAAAACGCGGACGGTCAAACGGCTTCAACAGATAATCCAGCGCCTGCACCTCGAAAGCGCGCAGCGCGTACTGGTCGTAGGCGGTGACGAAAATCAGCGCCGGCAGCCGGGTGTGATCGAGCGTGCGCAGCATCGCGAAGCCGTCGTCGCCCGGCATCTGCACGTCCAGGAACACCAGGTCGGGCGCGCGGCCGTTGATCCACTCGACCGCTTCATGCGCATCGCCGCACTCGCCCAGCACCTCGATGTCCTGCTCCTCGTCCAAGAGCTGGCGGATTCGCTTGCGCGCCAGGCGCTCATCATCCACGATCAGGGTTCGAATCTTGCCCGTTGTTGGCGTCATTCCCCTTCTCCCCGGAGTGGCAGAACGGTATCCGTATGGCTGCCTCCACTCCTCCTTTTGACGCGGAACGCAGCACAAAGTCATGCTTCGCCCCGTATAAACGTTCCAAACGCGCGCGTGTATTGGCGACACCCACGCCGGTGCGGTGGCTTTTGGGACGGTCCAGATTCAGGCCCGGACCATCGTCGATCACCCAAAGATGTACCGTGTCTCCAATCATTTGCGACCGTACCTCAACCCGGCCGCCCTCGCGCCGATTGGCAATTCCGTGGCGGATCGCGTTCTCCACCAGCGGTTGTAAAATCAGGTTCGGCACCATCGCGTCGAGGGTGGCCGGATCGACATCGAAATGTAATTCCAGACGCTCTTCGAACCGAACTTTCTCGATTTCCAGGTACGCTTTCACGAATTCCAGCTCCCGGCTGAGCGGCACTTCCTGAATGCCGCTGCTGGCCAGGGTGATGCGCAGCAGCTCGCTCAAGCGGGCAATCATTTGCTCGGCGGCTTCGGGATCGGCGCGCACCAGGGTGGAAATCGTGTGCATGGTGTTGAACAGGAAATGTGGGTGAAGCTGCATGCGCAGCGCCTGCAATTGCGTCTGCGCCAAGCGGGCTTCGAGCTGGGAGGCGCGCAGTTGCCCCTGCTCGAAGCGGTTGTGATAATCGACCGCGTAAAACACCACCAGCACGATGCCGTAGAGCAGCAGCCCGTAATCCATGCTGAACGCAATCTGCCGCAGCCAGCCGCTCAGATCGTGTACCTGCCATTCGGCCTGCGACGGCGGCACCAGCAAGACGAACAGCACTTTCTGCACGCTGGCCAGCACCACGCAGGCCGCGGCGTGAATCGCGAGCACCCAGTACCAGCGAATTTGATCGAAACGATACCGGCGCGCCAGCCAGAGGATGGCGGGAGAGAGTGCGGCCCACAGATACGCGTAAGTGAATTCGGAGTGCGCCAGTTGCAGCCACGAAGCGGGCTGCCCCATGCTGGCCCGCACGTAGTGGCCCTGCAAGGTCATGTATCCCGCAAACAGGGTCCAGAGTCCGAGAATGATGAACGGCTCTACCCAGCGGCGCTTCATGAGGACTTCCTTTCCTATACCATCACAGGAAAACGAGTGCATAACTCCGTGGCGAAGGGGACTTTCCGTGGGGTGGATCGCCACTGGGAAGGGACGGAAAAATATTTCTCGCAGAGCCGCAGAGTACACAGAGAAAACATAATTTAAGTTGGTGTTTCTCTGCGTTCTCTGCGTCTCAGCGAGAAAATTCTTAGTTTGTCTTGATGTTTTTCAGATCCCCTGGGTCGCAGAATTTCACACCGCTCAACCCCGGATCAATGCTGCGCAGCAGCCCCGTCAGCACCCCGCCCGGACCCACTTCGATAAAGCGCTCGACTCCCTGCCCCGCCAGGTAACGGATCGATTCCTCCCAACGCACCGCATTCGGCACTTGCTCGAAAAGCCCCTGGCGCGCCTCGGCCCCGCTGCGGATTTCCCGCGCCTGCCAATTGTTCACCAGCGGGAATGTCAGATCCTGGAACGCAATCGCCTGCAAATCCGCCAGCAACCGCAGTTGCGCCGGACGCATCAACGGACAATGGAACGGCGCGCTCACCGGCAGCAGCACCGCGCGGCGCGCCCCGGCAGCTTTGGCCAGATCGATCGCCCGCTGCACCGCCCCGGCATGGCCGGCGATCACTACCTGATCGGGTGCGTTCAGATTCGCCGCCGTCACCACTTCGCCCTGGGCGGCATTCTCCAGAACCCCCGCCAGCGCGCCCGCCGGCAGTTTCAACAGCGCCGCCATGGCGCCCACTCCTGCCGGGACGGCTTCCTGCATGTAGCGTCCACGCTGGCGAACCAGACGCACGGCGGCCGCGAATTCCAAGCTGCCCGCGGCCACCAGCGCCGAATATTCCCCTAGGCTGTGCCCAGCCACAAAATCCGGCTTGAGGCCCTGTTCACGCAGCACCGCGCAGGCGGCGGTCGAAACGGTGAGGATCGCCGGCTGCGTGTTTTCGGTGAGCCGCAGCTCTTCCTCCGGGCCTTCCATGCAGAGCTTGGAAAGCGAAAATCCCAGCGCCTGGTCGGCGGCTTCGAAAACCATGCGCGCCACCGGATACATCTCCGCCAGACTTCTGCCCATGCCCGCGAATTGCGATCCCTGCCCGGGAAATAGAAAAGCTGTCTTGGCCATCTCTGTGAATTGTATGATGGACCCATGAGCACTGCCACGCCCGCCTCGACTTCGAAGGCCCAACCCATCATGGATCTGGAGCGCGAATATCTGCTACAAAATTACGGCCGCTACCCGCTGGCCCTCAGCCGCGGCGAAGGCTGCTACGCCTACGACGTCGATGGCAACCGCTATCTGGATTTCATCACCGGCATTGGCGTCAACGCCCTGGGCCACGCCCATCCGCGCATCGTCAGCGTGATCCGCGAGCAGGCAGGGCTGCTGATTCACTGCTCCAATTTGTACTACCATCCGTATCAGGGCCCGCTGGCGAAGAAATTGGCCGAGCTCAGCGGCCTGCAGCGCTCGTTTTTCGCCAATTCCGGCGCCGAAGTCATGGAAGCCGCGCTGAAGATGGCGCGCGCGCACGGCCACAAAATCAGCCCGGATAAATACGAATTGGTTGCGCTCGACAATTCCTTCCACGGACGCACTTTCGGCGCCCTCTCCATTACCGGCCAGCCCAAGTACCGCGCCGATTTTGAGCCGCTGCTTCCAGGCGCGAAATTCATTCCCGGCAACGACATTGCCGCGCTCGAGCGGACCGTCACCGATCGCACCGCCGGCATCGTGATCGAATGGATTCAAGGCGAGGGCGGCATCTTTCCCATCACGCTCGATTACGCGCGCAAGGCCCGCGAGCTGGCCGACCGTCACAACGCGCTGCTGATCTTTGACGAAATTCAGTGCGGCGTGGGACGTACCGGCAAGCACTTCGCCTATCAGATGGCGCGTCCCGTGGTATTGCCGGATGTCGTGGTCGTCGCCAAGCCGCTCGCGTGCGGACTGCCGCTGGGCGCGCTCATCGCCAACGAAAAAGCGGCCTCCACCATTCCCGCCGGCATGCATGGATCAACTTTCGGCGGCGGCGCGCTAGCTTGCCGCGTGGCGCTCGAATTTTTCGATATTCTGGACGGCCTGCTGCCATCCATCCAACGCGTGGGCGATTATTTCCGCGCCCGGCTGCGCGAGATCGCCACCAAATATCCGTTCATCAAGGAAGTGCGCGGCCAAGGGCTCATGATCGGCGTGGATCTCTCGGTCCCCGGCAAACAAATGGTGGCGGATGCGCAAGCGCGCGGCCTGCTCATCAATTGCACTCACGACACCGTGCTGCGTTTTCTGCCGCCGTATATTACGACCGAGAAGGAAGTCGACGCCGCGCTGGCGATCCTGGCGGAAGTTTTTGCCATGCAGCCGTCAACGTGAATCGCCTCGCGCCTATTCGAGCACAATCGGCAATCGCGCTAGCGGTCGCCTTAAGAGCGCAGACGCCGGGGACATGCGCAAGCGTGTCCCCTCTTGTGACGCATTCGTCTCTACATTTCCGGCGGCGCTCGAAGTCGTCGCCTTGCAGCCATCACAATAAATCTTCGCGCTTCGCTCGCTCCAGTTGCTTGACGATGTCGCTCACTTGCTGGGCGTCCTCGCGCCGCGCCACCAATAGCGCGTCCGGCGTGTCGACGACAATCAAATTCTCAACGCCCACCAGCGCCACCAGTTTGCCGCCAGCGTCAATATAATTGCCCCGGCTGCCGAGCTGCACCACTTGCGACCGCGCTACATTGCCGTCGCCATCGCGCGGCATCAGTTCGTAAACGGCGTTCCAGCTACCCACGTCGTTCCAGCCAATGTCGTCGCACGCCAGGCCCGCGACGTTGCCGGCGCGCTCCAGCACCGCGTAATCGATCGAGATGTTTTCGCACAAAGGAAACGCCTTGCCGAGCTTGGCTTGAAAATCACGCGCGCCAAACGCCGGCAGTGAGCCCAGTATCACGGCCGTCTTCGGCTGGTAGCGCCGCAGCGCGTCCAGCAGAACATCGGCCCGCCAGAAAAACATGCCCGCGTTCCAGAAGAATCGCTTGGCGGCAACGAATTTTTTGGCGGTTGCCGCATTGGGCTTTTCGCGAAAGCGGCGTATGGCCACAGGTTCCAGCGACCCCGCCTTCACGCCCGCTGGAAATTCGATATACCCGTAGCCGGTCTCCGCCCAGCGCGGCTGTATGCCCAGCACCACCATGCGGCCATCGCCGGCCGCGCGAAATGCCGCGCGCCCGAATTGCAAAAACCGCTTGGGCCGCCGGATCACGTGATCGGATGGAAACACGCCCATCACCGCGTCAGGATCAATCGAACGCAAAATGTGCGCCGCCAGGCCAATCGCCGGCGCTGTATTGCGCTGCGCCGGTTCAGCCAGAATTTGCGCGCGCGGAATTTCCGGCAAGTGCCGGATGATCTCGTCGCGCAGGTACGGGTTGGTCAGAACCCAAAGCCGCTCGGCGGGAATCAGCGAACGCAGCCGGTCCACCGTAGCCCGGATCATGGTGCGCGGTTCCACAATCCCGATCACTTGCTTGGCGTGCCGGCGCCGGCTGCGCGGCCAGAAACGCGTGCCCCGCCCTCCGGCCAGTATTAAGCCGTAACGCTTGTCCTGGGACATATCTCGACCCGCCCTATTTGATGGGATACGGATGAATCAACTGCAGTGTGCGGCTCCAGCGCGTCTTGGTGAAAAAATGCGTGGCCAGGTCCATGATGTGGTCGAAGCCAATCGCTGGATTCGAAAGCCGCTCGGTGGGCGCGTCGTAGGACCAATAAATAATCACCGGCTTGCCGATGATATTCTCCCGCGGCACGAATCCCCAATAGCGGCTGTCGAGCGAGGAATCGCGATTGTCGCCCATCGCAAAATAATGACCGGCCGGCACCACCACATCGCCATGCTCCACATTTTTCTCCAGCATCACCTGCGCCGGCGGATAAAGATAGGCGTTGGGCATGCCGGGAAAATTGTCGCGATAGGAATCGATGTAATCGGTCTTGTGATATTTGTACGGCTCATTGAGCGCGTTGCCGTTGAGAATCACGCGCTTGTTTTCCAGGCGGATATGGTCCCCCGGAACGCCGATGACGCGCTTGACGAAAGTTTGCCGGATATCGATCGGATAGCGGAACACAATAATATCGCCGCGCTTCACGTCTTGATAGGGCAGCAGATGCCCGCTGACCGCGCCCGCCGGCGCGTAAGCCAGCTTATCCACCAGCAAATGATCGCCGATGAGCAGCGTATCTTCCATCGACCCGGTCGGGATGACGAACGCCTGCACCAGCGTGGTGGTGCCGAACAGCAGCAGCACGATAGTGACGGTCCACTCGGCGATCACTCCGCGCGGCGCTTCGGCGCGATGCGGTTTCTTGCCATGCTCGGTAGCCGGGTCGGCTACGCTCGAATTTTGAGATTCCACGATATAGCCATTGTATCGGAATACGCCGGCTGGCTGAGTCTAGCCGGCCTCGTTCGTGACACGTTTGTCCCCGGTTCACGGGGGAAGAACACCCCGAGCAAAACGCGCTTAGTGGTACTCGATGGAGCGTACCGCGCCGAGGGTGCCCAGCTTCGGGTCGGGCCGGCTCTCGTACTCTATGGTGAGGCGATTGCTCTTCTGCGGACCGCAGGCGAGATCGAGCGTTCCAGTTGGCGCGTTTTTTACTACCACGGCTTCAGGGTTGGTGATGGCCAGCGCGACCTCCTTCTGGCCGGTCCGCACCCGCAACCGCGCGGTCTTTCCCAAACAATCGATCTGCCGCAGCATGCCTTCGACGCGCAGAGGAGCCGCGGGCAGCGAGCCTGGGCGACGATCTTCCGGCGGCTCGTTTCTCCGCACCAGCCGCCTGGGTTTCTCCTCTTCCGGTTCTTGCGGTCGGGCGCTGGGCGCACGCTCCGCGGGTTCGAGCGGTGGCGCCGCGCGCTCGACCGTTTGCGCACTCCGCTGGACCGCCTGCACCTTCGGCTCCTCATTGATGACGCTCAGAATCTCTTCGGCCGTTGTCTTCTCCTCGGCGTTGGCGGCAAATTTTCGCGCGGCTTCGGCGGCCTTCCTGGCAGCGTCGCGTTTGTCGAGCCGGTAGTTGGCGTAAGCCAGGCCGTGATAGTACTGGAACGCCTCGGCGCGTTTGATCTGCCGGACCTTGGTGAAATGTTCCACCGCCCCTTCGTAGTCTTGCGACTGCAGCATGCAGTACGCGAGATAGTGGTGCGCGTCCTGATAATCAGGATCGAGAACCAGCGCCTGCTTCAAGGCCGGTATCAGAGCGGCTTCGTCCTGACTGCTGTTGCGCAGCGTCATCGCATAGTTGTAGTACAGGCGCGCATTGGTGCTGCCCAGCTCGGCGGCGCGGGCGAAATGACGCCGCGCGTCGTCCATGTCTTTCCCGCCCAGCGCCAGCTCTGCTAACCCGGCTTCAGGCTCCCAATTTTTCGGAAATTGACGCGCGGCGCTGTCATATTTCTGCCTGGCCTCCGCCGTCTTGCCAGTCAGAGCAAATAGGTCCGCCAAAACCATGGCGGATTCGAGTGGCGGCGCGTCTTCAATGTCCGGCTGCTCGTCGGATTTCTGCAGCTTTACGTCGAACAAGGCGGCGTTGAATGAACTGCCCCGCAGGTACTGCTGCAGATCCTGCAGAACCCGCGCAGTGGTCTTGGCATATGCCTGCCAGAACGCATTGGTTGCAGGAAGACCGCTGGCGAGCAAAGTCAGGAATTTTCCGAACTGGGGGCGATATTCGGGCGAGAGATTCAGCATGTGCATTAACGCCCAACTCTCGGCGTAGAACACCCCCGCGCGGTCGCGCTCGTTGTAATAGGGCGAATCGTGGCCGACCGCCGTGAGTACGTCCACGGGCAGCCATTTGCTCTCGCGCAGAACCACCAGGCGGCCCGGAATCAGGTCGCCCACCTGCACTTTCTTGCCGACCGGCCTCATGGTCGAATACAGCTCAGCCAGGCCCTCATTGAACCAGATCGGAACTTCGACACCGGAGCGTTTCACCAGCATGTGAATGAATTCGTGCACGGCAACCGGATAATGCTCGGCGGCAATGCTCTGCATCACGATGTAGTCGCGATCGTAACCGGGCAAAAAGAATGCGACGGCGCCTTCGTTGGGCTGAAAGGGTTTGTATTCCTTCTCCGACCGGAACGCGATGAGCCGGAGCGGCGCCCCCGCCGATGATTTCTTCTCAACGAGGATCTTGCTGAAGAAATCCCGCACCTGCTCAAAATACAGGATCGCTTCCCGGCCCTTCTTTTCGCCGGCCGTGGTGTACAGTTCGAAATGCGAAGATTTTATCTTGATCCACTGCTCGGCGGCAGGCAACGCTGCCGGAGCCAGCAGAGTGCCCGCGAGCACGACGGCCGCAGCTGGAGAAAACGGCATAGGCTCCTCCGCTTGGTTCTGTCAGTGTACCTCTGATTGGGTTAATGTTTGCACTATAGAATTTCGCATTCCAGCTCACCCCCCGGCAATGCTATCATCGCGCGAGGAGGCGTATTGACGTCGACCATTCCCAGTCCGCCTTCGCCCACGCATAAGCCTTTCACGCGCTCTCAATCCATCGGTCTGGTATTTTGCTTCACTATCCTGGGAGCTGCAGCGCAGGTGCTCATGAAGATCGGCACCAGCCAGCAGCATGGCGGCGGGCTCATCGGTTATCTCACCAACGTGTCTGGGTCACGATGATCTCGATCGGGTATTTTCACGAATCGCCGAACCCGCTCAAGGTGCTGGGCGTGGTGATCGTAGTCCTTGGCGTCGCGGTGCTGGGCAGAAAGCCGAAATCGTGAAGACGCCGCTAACCTCCATGATGCTGGTGCTGCTGGCGTCCTTCATCGGATCGTTCGGCGCCGTTTTTCTCAAGTCCGGCGCGCAAAAGCTGCGCTTCGGGCTGCGCTACCTGTTCGTCAATCCCCAACTGGCGGCAGGCGTGTTTTTATTTCTGACTTCCTCGGGGTTCTACCTCATGGGACTCAAGCGCGGCGAAGTTTCGGTGCTCTATCCGATGGTTTCCTTGGGCAACGTGTGGACCCTGCTCTGGTCGCGACTGTTCTTCAAAGAGCCGCTCACACGCGCCAAAATGATGGGCGTTTTCATGATTCTGGTGGGTGTGTTTTTTATCGGGCTGGGAGCGGAAACCCGGTAAACAAGGCACCGCTTCCTTCGGTCGCGGCTCTGTGAGTCGTTTCGGAGCCGTGACCAGAGGGAGCGGTCTTTACACTTTTATCACCCGGTCCTTCGCCAGAAATTCCTGCACGTGCGGGTGATCCACGTTCTCCAGCCCCTCCGGCGGGCCGAAATAGATCACTTTTCCTTCATGCAGAAACACCACCCGGTCGGCCACCCGCTGCATCAGGCCCAGGTCATGCGTTACCACTACTGAGGTCAACTGCAGTTGCTTCTTCAAGCGCAGCATCAGCTCGGCCAGGTGGTCGGACATGATCGGATCGACCATCGTGGTGGGCTCGTCGTAAAGAATGCATTGCGGCTGCGCCGCCAGCGCCCGCGCAATAGCCACGGCACGCTTGTAGCCGGTGGGCAGGTCGGCCGGGTAGTCGTCGCGAGCGGGCAGGATATCCACCATCTCCAGCAGCCCGTTGACGACGTCTTCCTTGTTCTGCTCGTCATAGTCCTCGCGCAGCTCGAGCGAAAACAGCACGTTTTCGGCCACCGTGAGCGAATCGAACAACGCCCCGGACTGGAAAACCATGGTCACTTTCTTGCGGATGCGCCGCAGGTCGGCCTCGGAGAAATCGGTGGTATCCTCATGCGCCACAATCACCCGGCCCTTATCCGGCCGAATAAATCCCATGATGTGGCCCAGAGTCACGGACTTCCCCACGCCGCTGCGCCCGATAATGGCGGTGGTTTGCCCCGGATCGACCCAAAAATTCGAATCGACTAAAACCGGCATGTTGAACGTCTTAAATACATGGCGGAATTCGATGTAGTGCGGAAATTCTTCAGCCGTTGCCATGGCCCATCCATTCCTGAGGGGTGTTAAGGTTTTGAAAAATCGGTTCCTTCACGTGCCAAATCTCCGTGTCGAGCGCGGCCAGCCCCTCGGTGACCTTGTGGATATGACGGGCCAGCGCCCGGGTAATGGCCTCCAGGCACCGCCGGTGATAGGCAGCGCACAAAGGCTCGGGAAGGCCGGAAGGCCCGGCGGGGATCAGGCAATCGGCTCCGCCTTGTTCGGCGTGGTCCAGCAAAGTGGCCAGGAACCCGGCGGCCACATCCGGCATGTCGCAGGCCACGATCAGGTTCCAGTCGGCCTCCGTATGGCAAAGGGCGGCGTGAATTCCGGAAAGCGGCCCACAGCCGGGAATCACGTCCTCGATCACGGGGTAGCCCAGGTGGCCGTAAGTCGAAGCATCGCCCACCAGGCTGACCGAGCCGGCCGCGGTTTCGACAACCCCGGCGACATGCTCCACCAGCGTCCGGCCGCGATACGGAAGCAGAGCTTTGTTCCGGCCCATACGGGAGCTTTTGCCTCCCGCCAGCACGTAGCCCGCCTGGATCATCCGGAAATGATACCATTAGAGTTTAGGCAAATAGCGGTAAACGATCTAAGTTGTGTAACGTCAATAACATAGCGATGCGAAACTGTTCTATAATGATCCCGGTGATGCTGGTTTCAGCCTCCATTGCAGCGGCCGCGCCGCCGACTGGTCAGGTGACGTACATCGTCCGGACCGACGTCCGCACAGGACGGCTGGTTCGCAGCGCTGCGCCACCTGTTCGTCCGGCGGCCAAGGCATCCCCGCAGATTCAAATTCCCGAAACTCCTCGCGACGCGTCCAGCAGTTGGCAGCAGGTGGTGCACCGCATCGCTGAAAAGCATGAAGTGGACAGCGATCTGGTGGATTCCGTAATTCGCGTCGAGAGTAATTACAATCCCTTCGCGGTTTCCGTAAAAGGCGCGCGTGGCCTGATGCAGCTTGTGCCCGAAACCGCCAAACGCTTCGGCGGCGGCGACGGATTCAGCGCCGCTCAGAACGTGGATGCGGGCGTCCGCTACCTCAAATATTTGCTCGAAACCTACCACGGTGATCATCACCTGGCCCTGGCCGCATACAACGCCGGTGAAGGCGCGGTGGGCCGCTGGGGAGGCGTGCCGCCGTACAAAGAAACCCAGCGCTACGTATACGAAGTGGGCAAGAAATTCGGCGACGCCAAAGAGGCCAAAAAGGGGAAGGCGGCTGCCAGCGTTCCCGTTAAGACCAGCGAGGGCTATAATCCCATTCTGTCCTTTATGGACGCAACGGGACGAATTTTCTATCGAACGCCTTGACCTATGAAGCGAACGCTTCGAGCGACGGCATTAGTTCTGGCGTGCGCCGCCCTAGCTCCGGCTGCACGGCGAACCGGAGGGCTCGAAGTAACCGCTGTTCGTTTCTGGTCGCTTGACGGCGCAACCCGCATCGCTATCGAAGTCAGCGGCGAGTGCCGCTATCGTGCCGAGCGCATCCAAGACCCCGACCGCATTTTCTTCGACCTGATCGGCGCCCGCCCCTCCATCAAAGGCAAGCGTGTGCACTCGGCCGAAATCGGCGACAAGTTGGTCAAGCGCATTCGCGTGGCGGAAACTCAGCCGGATGTCACCCGCGTAGTGCTGGATCTCGAAGCCGGCGTGGATTTCACGGTTTCCCAGCTGGCCAATCCCGATCGCGTGATGATTGAATTGCGTCCGGTCAACAGCCGGCTGTCCGATTCGCTGGCCACGGTATTCGCTCCGGCTCCCGTTGCGCCGCCCGCCGCCCCACCGGTTGCTCCCCCTGTTACAGCGGCGCCTGCGGCCACACGGCCCCGCGTAGCCGCCCTGACGGCGACTCCCGCCGCCAAGGCCGGCACCAAACTGAAAATGGTGCTAAGCAGTCCGCCCTCGATCAGACCGAACACGCCCCGCTTGAACATCGCGCGCCTTACCACCAAGCCGGTGTTTGGGCCCGCTCCCCCGCCCGTCGCTGGTTCCTCGCCCACGGTGGCCCAGACGATGCCCCAGACGACGCCACCGCCCGCGCCACAGACGATGCCGTCCGCCCCTCCCAAGGCCGCGCGGCGGACGGCCGATGGCACCAGCTCGCTGACTCGGGCGCTCGGCCTCAAAGTGAATCGCGTAGTGCTCGACGCCGGCCACGGCGGACCCGACCAGGGCACGCTCGGGAAGCGCGGTCTGACTGAAAAAGACCTGGTCCTCGACGTCACCCTGCGGCTGGGCAAGCTCATCGAAGAGCGCATGGGCAGTGAAGTGATTTATACTCGCACCGACGACACGTTCATCCCCTTGCACGCGCGCACCGAACTGGCGAATCAGAAAAAGGCTGACTTATTCCTCTCCATTCACGCCAACTCCTCGCCGTATCCGAAAATCGGCGGCGTCGAGACGTATTACCTGAACCTGACCCGCTCGCCGGAAGCGCTGGACGTGGCGGCGCGCGAAAACGCCAGTTCCGAGAAATCCATTTTTGAGCTGCGCGAATTGATTCAGTCCATCACCCTGCACGACAAAGTAGAGGAGTCGAAGGAATTCGCCGGCCGCGTGCAAACTGCGCTGCAGAGTTTCGAAACCCGCACCACCGGCGCCGCCAAGAATCGCGGCATCAAGAAGGCGCCGTTCGTAGTGCTCATTGGCGCGTCCATGCCGTCGATTTTGGCCGAGATCGGATTCCTCAGCAATAGCAAGGAAGAGGCGCTGCTGAAGAAGCCGGACCACCGGCAGAAGCTGGCCGAAGCCTTGTATCAGGGCGTTTCGCAGTACGCGCGCACGCTGAGCCATTTCCAGGTTGCGCAGCGCACCGGCGCGTCGGAATAGCTTCGGCTCAAAGCGCCGCAGCCGGTCTTAATCTGCCGCCAAGAACGCCGGCGACAATCCAGTGATTTCAGAGGGACCGATGCTCGTTTTGTTGGCTATAGCGTCTCCAGGCTATCCGATCAGTTAGGGATTTTATCCGATCAGATAGAACGGCCGCCGCTCGCCATTGGGCTGGCATTGAAACAGCGGCACTTACCAAACAATCCGCGATTTTAGGCTTTTGGCACGGGGCTTGCATTAGTGAGGGTGTCCTTAGGGACAAAGGAGAAAAGAAAATGACAACCAAGATCAACCTGAACGCCGAGATGGAAAACCTGAGCCGCCGCGAGACGTTGGTTCGCGACAGCAAGAACCTGAAAGTGAAGTCCGCCGTCCGCGCCGGCCGCATGAACTTGAAAACCCTCTAGTCACTGCTGGACAAAGGAGAAACGAAAATGACGACCAAGATCAACCTCAACGCCGAAATGGAAAGCCTGAGCCGCCGCGAGACGTTGGTTCGCGACAGCAAGAACCTGAAAGTGAAGTCCGCCGTCCGCGCCGGCCACTTCAAGCATAGCTAGCCGCAGCCCGGAATAGGCTAGAATGGCACGGTTATTGGACACGACTTGTGCCGCAGGCAAAGAAAACACATGACGCAAACACATCGAGAAGCCGCGACCTGCTGGAGCTGGCAAACCGCCTCCACGACGCCGCGGCTTCCTATTGCGCCCAAGGCAAGCACCTCAAAGCCCGGCCCCTCTGCCTCCGTTCCCTCCGAATTCTAGAATCCACCCTCGGCCCTAAGCACCCTGACGTCGCCAATGTGCTTCACACCCTGGCCAGCACCTACCAGCACCAGGCGGAGCCCGAACAAGCCGAAAAACTCTATCTGCGTTCGCTCGATATCGCCCAAACGTCGGAGCGCAGCGTGGATATCGACACCCTTCACATCCAAATCCTTAGCAGCGTGGCCGATCTTTACCGCAGGCAGGACAGGTTGCAAGAGGCCCAGCCTCTGTACCAGCGCGCGCTGGCTCTGGCCGAACAAACCCTTGGCGCCCGCCATCCCTATCTTGCGACCCTGCTGAATAAACAGGCGCTTCTGTTTCGATCGCAAGGGCGCTTTCGCCAGGCAGCCGAGCGGTACCAGCGCTCCCTCGCCATTGCCAGAAAGGCCTGGGGCGCCGGTCATCCGCAAGTCGCCGGCGCGTACCATAATTTAGGCGCGCTCGAACATGAGCGCGGACGCCACGCCGCCGCTGAGCCCTTCGCCCGCCGGGCATTGCAGGTTCGCCAACGCGCTCTCAGCCCGAATCATCCGGACCTGGCTGCGGACTTGTCTTTATTAGGGGCAATCCTGGGAGGCCTGAAGAAATATCCGGAAGCGGAATCGCTCTATCGGCGCGCCATTGCTATCGGCGAAAAGACTTACGGGCGCAATCACCCGGAAATTGCCTCGACCTTGAATGACCTGGCGGCATTGCATCACGCTCAGGGCGACGCGGTAAAGCCCGAGCTGCTCTACAAGCGTGTCCTCGCGATTAAGGAAAAACACCTGGGACCCAACCACCCCGATGTGGCCACGACCCTCAACAACCTGGGTGTCTTCTACCGAACGCTGGAGCGGTTCTCCGAAGCCAGGCCGATTTACGAGCGCGTTCTGGCAATTTTTGAAAGCAACCTGGGGGCAGCGCACCCCCACGTGGCCACCGCGCTGGTGAATTACGCGCGCCTGCTGCAGGCCGAAGCCGCCGCCGCGGAAAGGCGCGCCAAGCGGATTCAAACGGATCTGAAGACCACCGCCGCCCAAGCCGGGAAACGCAAAGTCAATCCTAAAGTGGCGCGATTTCGCTTAGCGGTGCGGCCGTCCAGAATCCATCGCTGGGGTCTGTTTGCCGAGGAAACCATTCCCGCCGGCAAGGAAGTGATCGAATATACCGGCGAGCGGCTTACTCACTCCGAGGCCAACCTTCGCGCCGGGCGCAAACTTCACTATCTGTTCCGCCTGGACAAGCATTGGGCGATTGATGGACACGTCGGCGGCAGCGGCGCGCAGTACGTCAACCACTGCTGTGATCCCAACATCAGGGTTCGCAGGCTCCATGGCCAAATTCTCTATTTCAGCAAACGCCAGATCAACGCCGGTGAAGAACTTTTTCTGGACTACAAGTTTTCGAAAAAAGGGACGCGAGTACCGTGCCGCTGCGGCGCGGCCAACTGCCGGGGCACGATCAACGTGAAGTAACTCAAACCTCAGGCTGAGCCGTGAGCTGCTCGAACACGCCGCGCGCGGCCTTTTGGGCGGCGCTCTTCTTGGAATAACCTTCCGCCTGTCCGACGAACCCCTTGCCCACGCGCGCCTCGACGGTGAACGTCTTGGAATGTTCCGGGCCGCGCTCGCGAACCGTCACGTAGCGGGGCAGCGGCAACTTGCGGGCGCGAGCCAATTCCTGCAGCGCGCTCTTGAAATCGGTGAAGCTCTCAGGCAGCCGGTCCTCACCGAGGGACTCGCCGGCGCCCGCGCCCACCACCAACCGGCTGACGAATTCACGCACCCGGCCGATGCCGGCATCCAGATAAAGCGCGGCCATCAGGGCTTCGAGTGAATCCACCAGCAGCGTGCGTTTAGAGCGGCCGCCGGATAATTCTTCGCCACGTCCGAGCTGCAAATAAGAGCCCAGTTGCAGCCCTTCGGCCACGCCGTGCAAGTGCGCGGCGCTCACGATGTGGGCCTTCAGCTTGGACAGGCGGCCTTCGGAATAATCCGGAAAGCGCGCGACCAGAGCTTCGCTCACCAGGAAGCCGAGCACGGCGTCGCCCAGAAATTCCAACTGCTCGTTATCGCAAAAAGGCACGCCATCCGTGGGGGGCGGGCCTTTTTCATGAACATGGGAGCGATGCGTGAGAGCCCGCTCCAGAATCTCTCGATTCGTAAACCGGTGGCCGATCGCGATCTCGAGAGACTCCAGATCCGCGCGCATAGCGTTGCCGGTTACGGCTGTTTGGTTTCGGCGGGCTTGGGGTCGGCCGGCTTGGCAGGTCCCGCCTTACCCTGGGCGGCGCGAGCGCGCTCGGCTTGCGCGAACGACTTGATATTCGCCGGAGCGTCCGGCATGGCAAGGATTTTGTTGGCCATGGTGGTCGCATCATCATACTTGCCCGCCAGATTGTACGCCTGCGTCAGGCGAACCATGGTGGCTGCGTCCGCACTGCTGCCGAGCTCGATCGAGGCCAGGTATTCCTTAATCGCCACGTCGTACTTCTTACGTACCACCGCCGCCATGCCCAGCGCCAGGTGCCCTTCGGCCGCGAAGTCCTTCTTGATTCCTTCCCATTGCGCATCGGGAACTTGCGGATTGGGTTTAGGCGCGGCCAGGGCCAGCGCGATCGCGTCGGTTGCGTATTTTTCCGCCCGGGTGAGCTTTTCTTCCTTGTCCAAATCGAATTCACGCGTCTTGGCTACCGTCGACTTAGCCATGAACAGCAAGGATCGGTAAAACTTGGGATCGGCGGTCACGCTCTGATCGGCATAGGCCATGGCTTTCGCGTTGTCGCCCTTGGTCTCGTAAGATATCGCGATCATGTAGAAAGCTTCGGCCTTGAATTGACTATCTGAATACTTTGCCAGGAAGGCCTCCGCGGCTTTGATCCGGGAATCGGCGTCCGTAGCCTGGTGCATCGCCACGTAACCTTCGTATTCGCCCTTCGAGACCTTTTTCTGCGCCATCAGCCCCAGGCTTGTCACCAGGGTCAGGACGGCGGCGATGAGAAATCGATTCATGAAAAATTACTCCCTTCAGTTTGGTTGTTTCGAAGCTATTTCGCGCATACCCTTCTCGGCTGCGCCGCGCGCGGCGGCGGCTGAATCGCCCTTCACAGCCAGCGCGTTCTGATAGTGCGACTCCGCCTGACTGCGTTCTCCGGCGATATCCGAGAGGCGGCCCAGATACACCAGCGCCCACGCTTTCACGTCAGGCTCGGGGGAACATTCCAACACTTTTCGGAAAAGCCGGTCGCCGGTTTCGGGATCCTTCTGCAGCACCGCCACCCGCGCCAATCCATAATAGGCGCGCGCGTGCAGCGGCTGGTCGTCAGTCTCTTTGAGGAGACGCAGGTACGCCTGCTTGGCGCCTTCCAAGTCGCGATTCTTGTACAGCCGCTCGGCTTCTTCCAGCGTCGGATTCACGCGCACCGCCGGCTCAGCGGGGCGCTCGGCGACCTTGGCGGCCCGCTCGCGGGCTTTGGCGGAAAACTCGACTCCGGCCAGGCGCTTGATTTCGGCCGCGGAATTCAGCCGCTTCACCATTTCCGGAAATGCCAGGCGCATGGCATCCGGCGCTTTTTCAAAGTCCAGCAGCTGTTCGGAGAAAAACGGCGTGAGAATATAACCCTCGCGCAGGGCCTCGTCCACCCGCGTCTTACTGCCCGGCAAACGGGTTTCGATGGCTTTGATCAGGCTCTCGGTGGTTAGCAGCAGGAAGTCCGATTTGTAAGCAGCGTCGAGCGCAGGCGCCGGTTGCGCCAGATCGAGGAGCGACCTTTTTTTCAACAGATCCATGCCGTATTTCGTGGCCAGCGGGTCGAGCAGATAATGCAGGTAGGCGTGGCGCACGTCATCCACGCGCGGCTCGGCCGATGCCGTTACCACCACTATATAGTCATCCGCGTAGCTGCGCGTTTGCACCTGGTTGGGCGCGCCCAGCACATCCAGATAAACCTGAAAACGGCGGCCCAGATAACCGCTGGTGGGATTGCGCAGGTAGGCGTTCACTTGCAGAATCGCCTGCGACAGCGGCTGCTGGTAGCGCGCGATGACTTCGTCGAAAGCCGGCTGCGCCTGGAGCCACAGCTTGTCGATGCGGGCTTCCACATAAAAGGTCTGCAGCAGGGGAAGCATATCCTGCAGCGGCTGCACGTCGGGCGGGATTTGCGTCGATTTGAGGCGCAGGTTGAAGTCCGGCGGCCCGGTGGTGGAAAGGGCGAGCGAGACGTATTGGCTTAATTCGGCGGTTGCATTTTGCTGGCGATGGGCGGCGAAGAAGCTCTGCAATTCCTTGAGGACGGGTGCGTTGGAGGCAGCCAAAGCCTGGCGCACCTGGGCGCGCATTGCATGGTTGTTGGGCGAGGCCAGCTCGGCATCGTAACCAGCTGCGTTGATGGCTGCCAGCACCGTGAACAGACCTGGACTGGCGTCGAGTTGACCGTGCTCGGCCGCGCCCGCACAGCCCGCCGCCAACAGCCACAGCACGGCCGGAATGAAGAATCGCCTCAAGAGTTCCTGCCTTGGACCCTACAGTCTAGCGTAGTTTGCGGCCTGCTATTATGGCAAGCGTTTCACCTTTCATGACGAAAATCCTGATGGTCGCGTCGGAGGCGGCGCCCTTTGCCAAAACCGGCGGCTTGGCCGATGTCCTGGGTTCCCTTCCCGCGGCGCTGGCTCCGTTGGGCGTGGAGGCGGCGGTCCTGCTGCCGCGCTACCGTGGCATCCCGATCGACGCCGCGCAGCGCGCCGGCGACTTTCCCATCTGGCTGGCGGGCTCCAATTACCGGGTGACGCTTTACCGCATCCAGGCCGGGGCCACCTTTTATTTTGCCGACTGCCCGGCGCTCTACGACCGCGATGGCTATTACGGCAACGCCAAGGGCGACTTTCCGGATAACGCCGTCCGCTTTGCGGTGCTCGCGCGCGCGGCGCTCGAAATGATGCGCGGCATCTTTCGCCCGCGGATTCTGCATTGCCACGATTGGCAAAGCGGCCTGGCGCCGGTATATCTGAAAACAACTTTCGCGCGCGACCCGACATTCATTGGCGTTCGCACCCTGTTCACTATTCACAATCTCGGCTATCAGGGCATCTTCGCCCCCGATGCGCTGGCCCAGGTGGGTTTGGACCGCGGCGTGTTTCATCCCGGCGGCATTGAGTTTTTCGGCGACGTCAGCTTCATGAAAGGCGGCCTCAACTTCAGCGACGCCCTCAGCACCGTCAGCGCCCGTTATGCGCTGGAGATTCAAACCCCGGAATATGGCTTCGGGCTCGATGGCGTATTGCGCGCGCGCAGCAGCGTGCTGCACGGAATTCTGAATGGCGTGGACTATAGCCAGTGGAATCCCGCAACCGATCCTCACATCGCGGCGCACTACGGGCCTGACGATTTGAGCGGCAAGCGCGCCTGCAAGCTGGATCTGATTCGCACGCTCGGGCTTGACGAAGCCGCGATCGATCGGCCGCTGCTGGGCGTGGTTTCACGCCTCGCGTCGCAGAAGGGCGCCGATTTGATCGTCAAGATCGCCGATGCGCTGGCTGCCGACGATCTGTATCTTGCCGTGCTGGGGAAAGGCGAGGCAGACCTGGAAGCGGGGCTTGTCAAAGTTGCCGCCGCGCATCCGGGCCGCATTCAGGTCCACCTCGGATACGACGAAACGCTCGCCCACAAGATCGAGGCCGGCGCCGATATTTTCCTGATGCCCAGCCGCTATGAGCCTTCCGGCTTGAACCAGATGTATAGCTTGCGTTATGGGACCGTCCCGGTGGTTCGCTCTACCGGCGGCCTTGATGATACTATCGATGAGGATACAGGGTTTAAGTTCCACGAGCCGTCGGCCTGGGCCTTGCTACAAGCCACGCGGGCGGCTGCGGCAGCCTTCTCGGACCGGGAAAGTTGGACCGCCAGAATGCGGCTGGGGATGGGTAAAGACTTTTCCTGGCAGGCGTCGGCGGCAGCGTATTCGAATCTGTATCAACGACTTTTGAGCGGACGGGCGGACGGTTGAATCCAGTAAGCGCCCAGCCAATCTAATGGGTTAGGAGAACTAAATGGCAGGTACCGACACAATTACTTTTACCGACGCGGCATTTGACAGCGACGTCTTGAACGCCGGCGTGCCGGTTCTGGTGGACTTCTGGGCGGAATGGTGCGGACCTTGCCGCCAGATGGGCCCTACCATCGACACGATCGCGCTCGAGTACTCGGGCAAAGCGAAAGTGGGAAAGCTGAATGTAGACGAGAACGGCCAAACAGCCATGCGCTACAACGTCAGGGGAATTCCCACGTTATTGCTGTTCAAAGGCGGGAAAGTTGTGGAGCAACGGGTGGGAGCGGTAGGTAAGTCTGAAGTCCAGAAGATGCTGGACGCTCACCTCTAAAACACGGGCGGCGCGGATAAGACCATCCGGCGCCGCTCACCTAATCTCCAGAGGCGCTGGGACGCATCCGTATTTCCTCATTGTCCATCTGCTGTAAGCTTCCCAAATTCTGCTGGCACGTCACGCAGTACTTGGCCCAGGGCAAGGCCTGCAGGCGCTTCGGCGGGATGGCTTTCTCGCACGACAGGCACACGCCGTAGTCGCCGGTCGCAATGCGGTCAAGCGCTTCCTCGACCAGCCGCAGCTGTACGTAATCCAGGCTGTTCAACCGCAACGAGACAAATTCGTCGTGGGAAAGCTGGGCTTGATCCTCTTCCGCAACCCGCCCCATCTTAGCCAGGGTGTCGAATTTGATTCCCAGCCCGGCCAGCACGCTCTTGCGCTTTTCGATGAGGATTTTCCTATACGCGGCTTGTGGGCCGGTGTCCTCCGCTACCTTGGTACGCTTCATCATCTACTCCTTACGTTAATCGGACGATTTCAGTTTCGCCCTCCCATTCGCGGCCTCGGAAATTCGCCGTTATCACGAATAGTTAGAAAAAGGTACCAGAAATCTCTGGGAAAATAAACAAATATTTCTAGGGAGTTTGATTAAAGACTCGGGCTAAATCCTGTAACATCAGCTTTTCCGAGGGGGAGAAGCGGTGGCGGAAGTCCTCGCTGGCCATGCGCTTTTGGCGATCGGCCTCAGACATGAGCCTTAATTGCTGGAGTTCTCTGCGCATGGCGTGGCGCCGGTCGTCGGGAAGAGCGCGAAATTCCCGGAATAAAGCCCGGGCCCGATCCTGTCTGTCGGGCGGAAGATCGCTGAAGCGGTCGTAGCGCTGGCGCAGGGCCTGCCGTTCTTCGGGCGAGAGCAGCAGATATTGGCGAATTCTCTCTTGAATCAACCGCCTGCGCGCGGGAGGCAACTTGGCTAAAGCCCGCTGGCGCTCCGCCGGCGGCATGCGAATCCAGCGCTCGATCGGGGTCTCCCGGGGGCCTGGTTGGGCGCCAGCACTGGGCGGGACCAGCAGCCATATCGACAACGCCGCGATGATCCATCGCACGCGCATAAATCCTAGAGCGTCTTCGGCGACGCAGCGTCCGTACTGGGCGCGCTACTCAATTCACGCAGCATTTGCATGTCGTCCAGGGCTTTTTCCACTTGCTCGGGCTCGATCTGTTCCATCCGGGCATGGGAATCGACCGAGGGAGCGACGCTGGCGCGGGGATTCCGCAGCAACATGCCGGCCGCCATCACCAGGCACACGGCCGCCAAGGCTAATGGCGGACGGGCAAACGCCGGGCGCAAGGCGCGCGTCACGCGTTCGATCCACAACAAGGAATCCGTTTCCCGCAGGCGGCCGTCGAGATGCCGGTCGAAGTCCGCGCTCACCGGTGGCGCTTGCCAGCTGTTCATGACATTCCACAAGGCCTGCTGACCGGCGACAAACTCCGTGCAGCGGGCGCACTCCGCCAGATGCCGCTCGACATCGCGGGCGGCCCCGGCTTCGAGCCTGCCAGCGCAATAATCCAGCAGCAGCGCCGCTTCCTGCTGGGAGTTCATCGGGCAATTTGTGGGGCCAGGCATCATCCAATCCTCATCGTCTCACGCCATGTGCGACAAACGCGCGCGCAGCGTCTCATAAGCCCGGAACAACAGCGATTTCACCGCCGACTCGGAACAGCTTAACACCGCGGCAATCTGCGCGTATTCCATCTCTTCATACTTATGCATCACCACCGCCGCGCGTTGCTTATCCGGCAGCGCCGCCACCGCCCGGCGAATTTCGTCAACTCTTACGTCGGCCACCATGCGCTGCTCAACCAGCGGTGATCGGTCGGGCACATGGCGGGCGTGCCCCCCTTCTTCATCCAGACTTTCCTGGGAGCGCTCGCTCTTACGGTCGCGCAGCCAGTTGAACGCCGTGTGAGTGGCGATGCGGAACAGCCACGTGGTGAACTTCGCCGTGGCTTCGTAGGTCTCTCGCGAACGATAGACACGGAGAAATACCTCCTGCGCCAATTCCTCGGAGATGGCCCGGTTCTGCACCATGCGGTACAGAAAATGGATGACCGACGAGCGGTGCTTATCGAGCAGTAGCGCAAAGCTCGCCTCGTCGCCCTCCTTGACCCGAAGCATCAATTCCGCGTCGGGGTCAAGAGCCATCGAGGCTCCCATATCCTCCTTAACCCGCCGGTCCATAAAAGGTTGCGGACTATTCCGGTTTCAGGCTGCGTTCCATCAGCCGTCGTATAGCCTCGCGCGGCGCGCGGCCCTGGTGCAGCATGGCGTGCATTTGCTCGGCGATCGGCATTTCGACGCCGTGCCGGTGCGCCAGATCGACGGTGGCATTAGTGGTTTTGATGCCTTCGGCTACCATTTGCATGGAGCTGACAATTTCGTCCAACTTCTTGCCAGCGGCTAACTCCATGCCTACCTTGCGATTACGGCTCAAATCTCCCGTGCAGGTGAGGACCAGATCGCCCAGCCCAGCCAGCCCGGCGAGGGTGGCGGGCTTGCCTCCCATGGCGATAGCCAAGCGGGTAATCTCAGCTAACCCCCTTGTAATCAGCGCTGCCAGAGCGTTGCTTCCGAGCCCCAGGCCTGCGCAAACGCCGGCGCCGATGGCCACTACGTTCTTCACTGCGCCGCCTACCTCGACACCGGCCGGGTCGCCGCTGGTGTACAGGCGGAACGTAGAGCCCGAGAACGAGCCTTGCACCCTCTCCGCCAGGGGCTCACAAAAGCCATCGACGGCGCCAGATGGGGCAGCATCTGCTGGTAGACGGCGCGCGCCACGTGCGACGGCATCACACTCAGAACGATGTCGGCGTGATCGAGACACGGGGCGAGATCGGAATGGATTTCAACGTTGGCGGGGAGCACAGCCCCGGGTAAATAAACGTCGTTTTGACGCGAGGAGGTCATGCGCGCGGCAAGGTCGGTTTCGAAAACCCAGAAGCGCACGCGGGAAAATCGCGGGGCCAGAACAATGGCGAGCGCCGTGCCCCAGGAACCGCCGCCGATCACAGCCAGAGTGCTCAAAGGCGTCGCATCCTCCAATCGCCCGCGGCGTCTTCATCAGGATGCTGCTGACGGCGCTTGGCACTGAAAGAAAATAGGTGCTCGGTGCCAGCGCGGATGCGCGCGATGTTTTCGCGATGGCGGTAGATGATGAAGCCTCCGCTGACGCAGGCTGCCGCCACCACGGCCAGCGGCGGCTTCTCGATCAACCACACGGCGAGCGGAAATGTGCCCGCTCCCAAAATCGATCCCAAGGAAATGTAGCGCGAGTAAGCTACCGCGGCGAAAAACACGATGGTCACCGCCGCCAGCGCGAGCGGCGTCAGGTAAAGAAACGCGCCCACGAAACTGGCGACCGCTTTGCCGCCATGGAAACGCAGGAACACCGGAAAGGCGTGGCCCGCCATCACCGCGATGGCGGCCGCGCTCATCCACTCGATCTTGTTTTCGGTGAGATAGGCGGCCAGCCACACGGCGCAATATCCTTTGGCGATGTCGAGCAGCAGCGTGGCGATGCCGGCCGCGCGTCCGGTGGTGCGCAGGACATTGGTGGCGCCGATATTTCCGCTGCCGGCGGCGCGCACGTCGGCGCCGGTTTTCCACTTTACCAGCAGAAATCCGAAGGGAATCGAACCAATCAGATAGGCGGCAACAACCGCCAGAACAGGTGTCATCACTTGGCGAGCGGAAACTCCGCAAGCTTAGTGTACACGGAACCCGCCGGACTCGTTTGGCTCTGATACAGATAAAAACGAGCCGCCGTGAACGCGCCGAACTCGAGCGAGGGCAGCGCGGCGATCGCTTTAAGCAAGCCGGGCAAGCGCCCGGGGCTGGCAATGCGCGCGAGTGTCAGGTGAGGCGAATACGGGCGCGACTCCTTGGCTACGCCCAGGGTGGCCGTTGCATCATCGGTTGCGCGCGCTAGCGCCGGTAAGGCGTCGCCCGCTTGCACGCCCGCCCAAAAAACTCGCGCGGCGTGGGGATTGGGGAAAAAGCCCAGCTTGGCAATCGTGATTGAGATCGGCGCCTGCGCGGGAAGATTTCGTAGCGCGGCTTTTAATTCTTCCAGCCGCTCGCCCGGCCACTCGCCGATGAACTTGGTGGTGATGTGAAGATTCTTCGGAGGACTCCACTTGATTGGCGCCGCGGGCTTGAGCTTTGCCAAGAGACGTTCCAGGTTGGTCAGAACTTCCGGCGCGAGATCGAGCGCGGTAAACAGGCGCATAAGAATTGCGAGAATGAAGACGAATGAAAGGTCGAATTCTACCACGGTCTTTTTACGCGCGGCCGACGGCGGAGGTGGCGCGCGCGCTGCTGGGCAAAGTGCTGGTGCACGGCGCGACGGCGGGAACGATCGTCGAGACAGAAGCTTATCTGGGTGGCGGCGACGATCTGGCGGCGCACACCGCGCGCGGCATGACGCCCCGCACGCAAGTGATTTTCGGCCCGCCCGGGCACGCTTATGTGTACCTGATTTACGGTATGTACGAATGCCTGAATCTGGTGGCCGAGCCGGACGGCACGCCGGGCTGCGTGCTCATTCGCGCACTCGCACCGGTGACGGGGATTGAGCTGATGCGGAAAAGGCGGCCGAAAGCACGCGGCATCGGCGACTTGGCATCAGGCCCCGGCAAACTGACGCTGGCGATGGGCATCACACGGGCGCAGAATGGAGTTGATGTGACGCGGGGAGCGCTGGTGGTGCGTGAGCCGCGGGAGGAGAGCCGGTTTGAAATCTTGGTGACGCCGCGGATTGGGATTAGTAAGTGCGCGGATCTGCCGCTGCGGTTTGTGATGGAGCAAGAGATGGCTAACAGCCGCTCTTAATGTATCGCTTGGTTCGCTTCCAGCACCAAGGCGGCCGCTTCACGGAGATTCTCTCGCGCCTCTTGCATAGTCGCGCCCTGGGTATTGGCGCCCGGAAGTTCCTCGATGAACGCCACATAGCCCTCAGGTACCTTCATGTATACGGCAGTCAACTTGTTCACTGTGTTTGACATTGTCTTACCGACCACCGGAGCGACGGTTTGGAACCTATCAAGTCTACGCGGAGACCCACGGAAACTTGAAAATTTCCTTCCATGCCTCGGCACGGGCCGGGGGAAGTGGCGACAACATGCCATCACACACAGCCAAGCTGTATTTGTTTACCAGTGTGCAGAACCGTCCGATTGACTCCGTAACATCGCGAAATGTTGGGGTGCCGTCTTGAAGGTCTCTGTAATCCTTATGCGCCACGCGTCGATCCGCATATCCGCGCAAGGTCCGAGCCGACGTCACGAGACCGTCGATGTCAGCCTTGATTTCGACAAGTTCAACACTACCGGCGGTGATCTCCGGATTAGTACTGAGTCGCACGAGAAGTGCTCTTAACGATATACAATCATCTCCTTGGTCGAGTTGTCTCCGAATAGCCATCGTGATCGACTCGATGAAAAGTGAGTTCACCCAGAAGAGGAAGATGTTCTGGGAATTCGCGAGCTGGTCATTGTCATTGAGTACCCGCTGCAACTGCCAAAAGAGATCGTTTCTTATGTACAGGTCGCGAACATCGTCATGTATGACGTTGAGCCATTTGCGCGCCTTCGCGTGTGTCATGCGGCCTCCAACAAACAAATGCCTTCAGGTATGCAGAATAACGCGGCTGAACAAGCGCTGTTGGACTGAACACCTTCAAGGTGAAGTTGTGCTATTTCATCAAGTCGGACCCTCTTGACGTCCGGACCACGGAGAGATTGAAATAATAGTCGTTTGGAGGCCTTTGCTGAGTGATTCAATGATCTTGGTGACCATATGAAATGGCTTAAGACGATTCTAGCGAGATGGACCAAACCGCCGGGGCCGCTCAGCCCCGCGCAAATCAAGCGCCAAGTTGAGCGGCGCCGACGCAGAGCGGAAGCAACAGGTCTCACAAGCTCATTTGTGGATTTGGCCCAGAACGTCTTTTATTATCCGTCGTGGATTTCCCATTCCCGCAACGCCGTTCCCGCGTTGATTAGCCAAGCGCGTGAAATCGAGCACAATCACGTTCAGTTGATCACTTCGACCGGCCACACAATGGACTTTCAGCGAAAGCCTGGTCCGTCATATCTCGGCGACTATGATGCGACCGCAACGGTTGAATTGTACATTGACGGCATTCTTTCTTTTGCAATCGACGTAGC
>JACPNO010000090.1 GCA_016185465.1 Candidatus Solibacter usitatus | reverse complement strand
GGTTTTTGATGTCTACGCCAATGTGGACCGGCGCGATTTGGGAGGCGTCGGCGCTGAAGTCCAGAAGATCATGCGTGAGGAAGAGGCCAAGTTGCCGCGGGGCACGACTTTGGCGTTGCGCGGGCAGATCGAAACCATGCAATCGTCGTTCTTCCGGCTGGGATTGGGCATGGTTTTTGCCGTGGTGCTGGTTTACCTGCTGATGGCGGTGAATTTTCAGTCGTGGCTCGATCCGTTTATCATCCTGACCGCCCTGCCGGGCGCGATGGCCGGAATTTTGTGGATGTTGTTCGTAACCGGAACCACTCTGAGCGTACCTTCACTAATGGGGGCGCTGATGTGTATCGGCGTCGCCACCGCCAACAGCATCCTGATGGTCACCTTCGCCAATGACGAACGCGTCGCCGTGCCCGCCGCCAGAGACGCGATGCTTTCCGCCGGCTACGCGCGCATCCGGCCGGTGCTGATGACCGCGACCGCCATGATTCTGGGCATGCTCCCCATGTCGCTCGGCCTGGGTGAAGGCGGCGAGCAGAATGCGCCGCTGGGCCGCGCCGTGATCGGCGGCCTGATGTTCGCCACCGTCACCACGCTGTTCGTCGTCCCGATCATTTATAGCTACCTGCGGACCAAGCCGCCGGTGCATCACGAGGATCGCTTCGCCGAGCAGGAGCGGCAAGGCGCAATGCGAGCCGAGTGGAATAATATATAGGCGTCCGATGCGACACATTGAACCTGATCTGCCGGGAACCCGCGCCGACGAAGAAAGCTTACTGCGCGAAAATCAAGAGCTAAAGCGGCAGTTGCAAGAGCTCAAGAGCTCATCCCACAGCAGCGCGCAGGCCGGGCTGCCGATTTCTATCTGGCATCCCTCGGCCGTCACGATTTGGACGATTGTTTTAGGCGCGGCGATTTTCTTTGTGGTGGCTTTCTTCGGCGGCTACATTCCGCAGCAGAAGCGCAAGACGCTGCTCATCACCGAGGCCCGCGAGCAGGATCAGGCGCTGCCCCGGGTGGAGGTGGTGGAGGTCGGGCGATCGTCGCAAAACAGTGTAATGGCGCTATCGGGAAATATACAGGCCATGACCGAGGCCCCGATTCTTTCCCGCGCCGATGGATATCTGCAGCGGCGCTTGGTGGACATCGGCGATCGCGTCCGCGCCGGTCAGCCGGTTGCGGAAATCGAAGCGCCGGAACTGGAAGAGCAGGTTCGGCAGGCCAAAGCCAGCCTGCAGCAGGCGCAGGCAGGCCTCGACCAGGCGCTGGCGAATTACGAACAGGGCAAATCCAGCATGGAGCTGGCCCGCATCACCGCCGAGCGCTGGAGCGGCCTGACTGCCGGCGGCATCGTCTCGCGGCAGGAGAACGATCAGTATCAGGCCCAGTACCGGATGCAGGTGGCGAGTGTGCGATCGCTCGAAAAGGCCATCGCCGGCCAGCGCAGCAACATCGCCGCCGCCGAAGCCAGCCTGACGCGCCTCGAGAAACTGGAAGCCTACCGCGTGGTGAAAGCGCCTTTTGACGGCGTGATCACGCTGCGCAACGTGGATGTGGGCGCGCTGGTTAGCGCCGGCAATACGCTGCTGTATCGCATCGCGCAGACGGGCACGCTGCGGACTTATGTCAACGTCCCGCAGGTCAATTCCAGCTCGATTCGGCCCGGGCAGACGGCTCGCTTGGGCGTCTCCAACGTGCCCGGGCGTACGTTCACGGGCACCGTAGCGCGCACCGCGAATGCGCTCGACCCCAACAGCCGGACGATGCTGGTGGAGCTGCACGTGCCGAATGCCGATGGCGCGCTGCTGCCCGGCATGTATGCGCAAGTGGACTTGAGCAGCGTCCGCGCGGACCCGCCGCTGCTGGTTCCGAGCGAAGCGCTGATCTCGCGCGGCGAAGGCGCCGGCGTTGCCGTGGTGCGCCCGGACCACACCGTGCACATCCAGAAAATCCAGGTGGGCCGCGACTACGGCGACCGCCTGGAGGTAGTGAGCGGTTTGCAGGAAGGCGATTCGATCATTCCCAACCCCGGCGATTACGCGCGCGAAGGGCTCAAAGTGAATCCCATATCGCTGGCGCAGCAGGCTGCGGAGCCGCCGGCGCATACCGGCGCGAGCAAGTAATTTCGCCGCCAAAAACGGTGGCTGGCTCCGGTGTCCCTAACCAGCAACTACTGACCGACGTAGCGCATTCCACGCGGACACCGCTGCCTGTCACCGTTTTTTGGGACTCAGTTGACCTCATCTCCCCCATGCAGTATTCTTGATCTCCGCACAGGAGGTCGTTATGACCGGCTTAGACGCGCTGTGGCTCCCGATCCTGCTTTCGTCGGTAATCGTGTTCATCCTAAGTTCCATTATCCACACCGGCCCGTTCTGGCATCGCAACGACTACCCCAAGATTCCGAATGAACAGAAAGTGATGGATGCGCTGCGCCCGCTTGCCATACCGCCGGGAGATTATATGATTCCCCGCCCGTCGAGCCATGAACAAATGCGTTCGCCGGAATTTATCGAAAAGATGAAAAACGGCCCGGTCATGGTGGTCACCGTGATGCCGAACGGCCAGATGTCGATGGCCAACAACCTGGTCTCGTGGTTTCTCTTCATCGCGGTGGTCGGGCTGTGCGCCGCGTATGTGACGGGGCGCGCGCTGCCGGCCGGAACTCCCTACCTTCGCGTCTTCCGGTTCGCCGGGACCACCGCGTTCATCGGATATTCCGTCGCACTCTGGCAGATGTCGATCTGGTACAAGCGGGCGTGGAGCACCACCATCAAGGCGACTTTCGACGGGCTGATCTACGCGCTGCTCACGGCAGGCACGTTCGGCTGGCTGTGGCCGCGCTAGCGCAATGACCGCTCGCTTTCTTACAGAGCCGTGACCGTAGGGAGCGGTTTCTTCTAGCTATTGCACGCGCTTCAACATCAGCACGTCCGAGCCGTACTTCAATTGATCCAGAAAGTCCGCGCCCGGCGGCAAGCCGTCGCCCTTAGCCAGCCATTCGCTCGGCAGCGTGACGCTGAGGCCGTCCTTCATCAGCACGCTGCTGGCGATCACCCGCTCGTATCCCGGCTGTTGGTTCAGGCTGGACACTGAATATTTGGCGCTCGCATCGATGCCGCGTAAATACACTTTGCTCTGCGCTTTTTCACTCTGGTCGCGAAAGACAAACACCACCGATTCCGCTGCATCCCCGGTCACGTATTGAATCGCGCTCCAGCCTGGAGCCGCCGACAGCTTCGGATGGTACACATCCTCCAGCAGCAAATGGCGGTACTGCCGGAAGTACAACATGTTTCGCTGGAATGCCTCGATATAGCCGGCCGGCGCGGCGGAGAGCAGCTGCGACGCCATGCCGTTGATGTTGCCGAAGGAAATTCCGTGCATGAGATGTTTACGGATGTGATAATCCAGGGCCGAATGGCTGTACCATCTTCCGGAAAGATGCTCGTTGTGCGTGTCCGATTTTCCCACCGCGGCAAACGATCCCCAGACGAACGGGCTCACCAT
>JACPNO010000019.1 GCA_016185465.1 Candidatus Solibacter usitatus | reverse complement strand
TCACTGTTCAACGGGAAAGATCTCACCGGCTGGCAGATCGTCGGCCAGCACGGGCCGGGCTATCTTGTCGAGGATGGCGTGCTCTACTGCCCCTCCGACGGCGGCGGCAATTTGTTCACCGACAAAGAATACGCCAACTTCGTCTTGCGCTTCGAATTTAAGCTGGAAGAAAGTGCGAATAACGGCGTGGGCATCCGCGCGCCCCTCGCCGGCGACACGGCGTACTCGGGTATGGAGATCCAAATCCTGGATCACGATGCGCCCATGTACAAAGGCCAGTTGAAGCCCGCCCAGTATCACGGCTCGATCTACGACGTTTTTCCCGCCAAGACCGGCTTTCTGAAGCCCACCGGCCAGTGGAATTTCGAGGAAATCACTGCCAACGGCAGGAAGATCACCGTGAAGCTCAACGGCACTATCATCGTGGACGCCGACCTCGCTTCGGTAACGGATCCCGCGGTGTTGAAGAAGCATCCCGGGCTGGCGCGCACCACAGGGCACATTGGATTTTTGGGACATGGTCCCGCCCGCGTCTGGTTTCGCGATATCCGCGTCCAGACCCTTCCGTGAAAGCATTCTTCGCCGCGCTTTGGATCGGCTGGATCGGTCTGGCCACGGCTGGGTTAATCTTCGCCAGCCAGAAACACGTAGCGGTGGTTACGGCCGCGCCCATCATCCTCGCGTTTCTGTTTGAGTACGTCTTCTACCTGATTCCCGGGATGGAGCCCATGCAGAAGCGCCTGCGTCTGCGCTACTCCAACCTGTACCTTGCGGGGGGAGCGGCGTTGAGCGCGGTCGCGCCGTATCTGATCTATAGCATTGCTACTCACCAGTTCCGCTGGATCGGGTTGGGAATCGTGATGGCCCTGGCGGGGGTGGCATCGTTCTGGTACGTGCTGCTGCGCCGTTCGGCTGTGGTCGACATCGTGTTTCTGTGTTTCGCAGCCGCGCCGCTGCTGGCGCGCCTGTTCGAGCATATCTATACGTCGCCGATTCCGCAGCGCATCGATGTCCTGGGGCATCTGATGTGGATTCGCACCTGCGCTTTTGCTCTGATCGCAGTGGGCAAAGTGGACACGTCCGGCTATGGCTTCCTTCCCTCCAATAAAAATTGGGCCATCGGCGCGCGTCATTTTCTCTACTTTCTGCCCATCGGATTTCCGCTGGCCTATGCGCTGGGAATCATTCGCTTCAATCCCGGCGTCATTTCGATCTGGAAAGTGTTTGGAGTTTTCTTCGGAGCGTTGTGGGTGGTGGCGTTGTCGGAGGAATTTGTTTTCCGCGGCCTGCTGCAGCCGTGGTTTGAGAAATGGACGGGAAACCCTCACATTGCGCTGGCCGCGGCTTCCATCTTGTTTGGCTTGTGTCACTTACCTTATCGCGGATTTCCCAACTGGAAGCTGGCGCTGGTGGCCACGGTAGCCGGAGTGGCCTACGGCCGGGCGCGCAGCCAGGCAGGCACCATACAGGCCTCCATGGTGGCCCATGCCATGGTGGTCACGGTTTGGCGCAACGTCTTCACCTAGGCTGTGGATTGCGCTACTCTTATCTACGTGAGCTGGGGACGGATTGCGATCGGCTGGTTAACCCTCCCGCTGATTCTTTGCGCCGCTGATTCCTCCGAATTTTTCGAAACGCGCGTCCGGCCGGTGCTGGCAAAGAACTGCTACCCGTGCCACACGACATCGCGGCTCGGCGGGCTCCAACTCGATTCGCGCGACTCGATGTTAAAGGGCGGCAGCTCCGGGCAGCCCGCTGTCGTTCCCGGCGATCCCGACCGCAGCCTGCTGATTCAGGCCGTCAACCAAACCCATGACCGCGTGAAAATGCCGCCATCCGGCAAACTCTCCGTCGAACAAATCCGCGATCTGAGCGAGTGGGTGAAGGGCGGAGCCGTCTGGCCTGAAGCGCGCCCGCAAACCGGCAAAGGCCCTTACCGCATTACCCCCGAACAGCGGGCTTTCTGGAGCTTTCAGCCGGTCCGCAAACCGGCCGTGCCATCCACAAAAAATACCGCCTGGGCCAAGAACGACATCGATCGGTTTATCCTCGCCAGCCA
Organism: Candidatus Solibacter usitatus; assembly: GCA_016185465.1. GTDB lineage: Bacteria > Acidobacteriota > Terriglobia > Bryobacterales > Bryobacteraceae > JACPNO01. The sequence continues at coordinate 9,635 of JACPNO010000019.1, read as the reverse complement.
GGAAGCCAAAGGGCTCGATCCCGTCGCTGCCGCCAGCCGCCGCGTGCTCATCCGCCGCGCGTATTTCGATTTGATCGGATTGCCGCCGTCGCCCGAAGAAGTAGAGGCATTCGTCGCCGATCGCTCGCCGGACGCGTTCGCCAAAGTGGTCGATCACCTGCTTGCGTCACCGCACTATGGCGAGCGCTGGGGCCGGTTTTGGCTGGATGTCGCCCGCTACTCCGATGACCGTCTGAGTTCTACCAGGGACGATCCCTACGCCAATGGCTATCGGTATCGCGACTGGGTGATCGAGGCGTTCAACAACGACATGCCCTACGACCAGTTTGTGAAGGCTCAAATTGCCGGCGACCAAATGGAGGGCGACAAGAGCAAGCTGATCCCCGGGCTCGGGTTCTATGGCATGAGTCCGGATTTCACCGACGAGCGCGTGGACGCGACCACCCGCGGATTCCTGGCTCTCACCGTGGCCTGCGCGCAGTGTCACGATCACAAGTACGATCCCATCCCCACCAAGGATTTCTACTCCCTGCAGGGCATTTTCTCCAGCACCGAACTTTACGAATATCCGCTGGCCCCTGAGAACGTCGTCAACGCCTACCAGGCGCAGAAGAAAAAACTGGACCGGCTGGACAAAGATTTCAAGGAATTTCTGAAGCGCGAGAATGCGCAAATGGGCGACATTCTGGTAACGCAAACATCGCGCTATCTCATGGCCGCCCGCCAGGTGATGCCGCCCCTCTCCCGGCCTGCCGGCGAAGTCGCGCGCAAAACGAAGCTCGATCAGGAAACCATCGAGCGCTGGGCGGCTTATCTGCAGACGTCACCCAAAGAACATCGCTATTTGGACGCCTGGGACGATTCGATCAAGCGCGGTGCGAGCGAGCAGCAATGCCAGAAACTGGCCGACGAATTCCAGGCGCTGGTGACCGCCGTAGTCCGCGAGAAGCGGGAATCAGACGCCAGCAAAGAGAAAATGGAGACCGGCAAGCTGCTGCTCTGGAAAGATCTCTATTTCGCCAATCCCCGTCCCGACCTGCCGTATCAGCCCGTGCTGGGGGTCTTGTTCAACGGCGAGGTTTACCAGACTCCGGGCATCGAGCTCAAGGTGATTCGTTTTCTCGATGGCGACCGGAAGGCGTACGTGGATGGACTCATGGCGGAGATGCAAGCGGTCAAGAACAGCCTGCCGCCGAAGTATCCGTTCCTTCACGTTATTAAGGACGCGGCCAAGCCGGCCAATTTGCACGTAGCGATCGGCGGGAATCCGGGAAATCCGGGCGAGGAAGCTCCTCGGCGGTTTCTTTCGATACTCTCAGACGGCGAGCCGCCTGCATTCCATAAAGGCAGTGGACGCCTGGAGCTGGCCGAGGCCATTGCCAGCCCCGCCAACCCGCTCACCGCCCGGGTGATGGTCAATCGCATTTGGGATTATCATTTCGGCGCAGGCATTGTCCGCAGCACCAGCAATTTTGGCCAGTTGGGCGACCGGCCCACTCATCCGGAGCTCCTGGATTATCTGGCAGCGCGTTTTGTGGAGAACAAGTGGTCGATCAAGTGGCTGCATCGCGAGATCATGCTCTCGGCTACTTACGCTCTTTCCAACGATCACTCGGCCAGCAACTACGCCATCGATTCCGGGAACCGCTTCCTGTGGCGCTCCAATCTCCGACGTCTGGACGCTGAAGCTCTGCGGGATGCGATGCTCTCGGCTTCGGGAAAACTGGACTTGCGCATCGGCGGGCCGCCCGTCTGGCTGACGGAAAATTTCGCCACCCGCACCGGGCCGGAAGGAGAAGCCGACAAGTATTTCCAGCCCACCGAATGGATCAGCGACAATGCCAGCCGGCGAACCGTTTACGGTTTTGTGAGCCGGCGCCGCCCCGACGCCACCATGACGCTGTTCGATTTTCCCAACCCCGCGGCCAGCGCCGAACAGCGTTTCGGCACCTCCACTCCGCTGCAGCGGCTGTTTTTCCTGAACAGCGATTTCGTCATAAAGCAGGCCGAAGCATTCGCGGCGCGCCTTGCCCCTGAGCCCGGCGATGCGGCGCGGATTCGCAAGGCGTACCAGATTCTCTTCGGACGGGAACCCTTGGCGAAGGAGCTGCAAATGGGCGAAGAATTTTTACGGAGCAAGGGCGGCGCCTGGCCGGAATACGCGCAGGTGCTGCTGAGCTCCAACGAATTTCTTTTTGTGAAATGATGGACAGGGTGAGACAGTTCACACGTCGCGATGCGTTGCGCCACATGGGCAGCGGCTTCGGCATGCTTTCGCTCGCGCACTTGGTGGGAGACAAAGCCAGTGCCGCGGGCATGCTGGCTCCGAAGGCGCCGCACTTCCCCGCGCGCGCCAAACGCGTCGTGTTCCTGTTCCTGAACGGCGCGCCTTCCCACGTCGATACCTTCGATCCCAAGCCCCAGCTTACGAAACACGATGGCGAACTGGCTCCTGAAGCCTACAAGGCCGCCGCCGGTCTGGGTCCGCTCATGGGCACGCCTTTCCAGTTCCGCAAGTACGGCCAGAGCGGCATCGAAGTCAGCGAGCTGTTTCCCAACGTGGCCAAGCATATCGATGATTGCTGCGTGATCCGGTCCATGCACACCGACAATCCCGGCCACGAGCTCGGCCTGATGCGCCTGAGCACAGGGCACCTGGTACCCGGGCATCCCGGCATGGGCTCCTGGATCACTTATGGATTGGGCACGGAAAATCAGAATCTTCCCGGATTTGTAGTGCTCTGTCCCGGGGTCCCCGTGATGGGCGCGCAGTTGTGGACCAACGCCTATTTGCCCGGAATTTATCAGGGCACGCACGTGCGCAATATGGACGAGCTCGATCCGGCCAAGCTCATTCAATACGTCCGCAGCGCGCGCCACAGCACCGGCGAGCAGCGCCATCAACTGGATCTGCTGGCCAGCCTGAACCGCTTGCAGATGCAGACCGACGCCGAGCCGCAGCTCGAGGCCAGCATTCAATCCATGGAAATGGCGTTCCGCATGCAGACCGAGGCGCTGGACGTTTTCGATATCCGCCGCGAGAGTGAAGCCACGCGCGAGCGTTACGGCCACGGCCACTTCGCGCACGGTTGTTTGATGGCCCGGCGGCTGCTACAGAGCGGCGTCCGCATGGTGCAGATTTACTTCGGCAACCGCAATCCCTGGGACAGCCACTCCGATATCTTCGACCACCGCAAGCTGGCTCAGCTCTCCGATCAGCCGATTGCGGCGCTGCTCGAGGATTTGAAATCGACCGGCCTGCTGGATGACACCATCGTGATTGTCGGCGGCGAGTTTGGCCGCACGCCCACCAAGGAAATCAGCGGCACTCTGGAATATGGCCGCAATCACAACAATCTGGGGTTCACGCTGCTGGTGGCCGGCGGCGGATTCAAGCGCGGCCTGGCTTACGGAGCGACCGACGATCTGGGCTTCGCCGCCGTCGAAAAGCCGGTCCACGTGAACGACCTGCACGCCACTATCCTGCACCAGTTGGGTCTCGACCACACGCGTCTCACGTTCCGCTACAGCGGGCGCGATTTCCGCCTTACCGACGTGGGCGGCAACGTGATCAAAGATCTCATCGCCTGATCACTGCCCCGGCGAGCCGTGCCCAGAGGGATCGGTGTTATTTTTGTGAAATCCGTCCAGAATCTGATTGGCCACGACCTGCGGCTGATCCAGATTCGGCACAGTGAGCCGGCTTGCCTCTCCGGCGGTTTCGATGGCCACATCTCCCACTCCGAACATTCTTTGCACCACGGTCTGGTTCACGCGCACGTCCTGCACTTTGGGCAGTTGAATGATGCGCGTGGACTTCGACAACCACCCGGTTTCGTAGCGCAGTTTCTCGCCTTCGATCGTTACCTTGATGAATTGCCGGCGGGCATGGCGGTTCAGCGGCCAGATCAGCAGCAGCGCAGCTACCGCCGGCAGCCAGGGCGGCTGGTCACGCAGATAAGCGTAATGAGCCCAAAACGCGGCGCCGAAAATCAGCAGAATAGTTAGATAACCAAACTTAACGAATTTCAAACTGGGACGGAGTACTACGTCCGCCATCGGCGCGCCTCCCGAGCAGCCATTGTAGCGCGCGCGATTAAGCTAAAAAAAACACACTTGCAAACTGGCTGCCGCGCTATAATTACCCGATATAGCGCCGAGCCTTCCGCCACTTTGATTGCCAATTCGTTTGATTTGGCGGATTTTCCTAATCGGAGGAGAAACTTTGCGGCGTCTATTCCTGGGTGTAGTAGTAGCAGTAATTTTTCCTTTTCAAGTAGTCACACAGGCTGTCACTCCTAACGTGACAATGAGCCTCTCTCCGGGCGGGGTCCTAAAGGGCCGCTCCGTCCTGCTCAGCTTTTCGGTTGCTTCGGTAGCCGGGCAACAGCCTACAGGCCTGCAGTGGAAATTCAGCTACCCGTCCGCGGATCTGGGCTTTGTCGCCGCCGGCCAGGGACCGTCCGCGCTCGCCGCCGGCAAAACGATAACCTGCAACGGCGTGAACGGCTCGTACACTTGTATCGCCGCTGGGATGAACAGGAATCTGATCCCCAATGGCGTGCTCACCTCGCTTCTGTTCTCGGTCCCCTCGACTACGCTGAATCTCGCGCCCGTCATCAGTGTCAGCGGCGCGATGGCCGTCGGACCCACGGCCACCGCTATTACATCCGCGGCCACCGGCAGCACCGTGACCGTAACCACCCAACCGCCGAACGTATCAACGCTGGCCGTTGCTACTCCAAGTCTTCCGCCGGCGCAGGTTAACGTCAGCTACTCGCAGACTCTCGCCGCCAGCAGCGGGACAGCTCCCTACAGCTGGTCGCTGCTTTCGGGGACGTTGCCGCCCGGGCTTACTGTGTCTTCCGCCGGCGTCATCAGCGGCAAGCCCACTACGGCGGGAACCTTTACCTTCGCGATCCAGGTAACCGACGCAACAAAATTGGCCCGGAGCCAGGGCTTCCTCATCGAAGTCGCGAGCACCCCGGTGAATGTCCTCCCTCAGGTGGTTAATGGCGCCAGTTTCCAGCCCATGATCTCTCCCGGATCCTGGTTTTCGATCATTGGCACGAACCTGGCTTCCATCACGCGCGCCATGGCTCCGGAAGACATGGTTGGTAGCATGCTGCCCACCAGCCTCGGCGGCTTCGGCGTCACGGTCAATGGCCAAGCGTCTCCGGTATCCTATGTGAGCCCGACCCAAATCAATGCTCTGATGTCCAGCGCAGCCATCCCCGGACCCGCCGAAATCCGGGTTACCGGCGGCTCTAACAGCGTCCCGCCCATGCAGATGGTCGTCTCCCCGCTCTCGCCGGGGTTGTTTATGTGGACTGCGTCCTATGTAGCCGCGAGCCACCTGGATTCCAGCCTGGCCGTGAAGCCGGGCGTCGTCTCGGGCACGACCACGGTTCCGGCCAAGCCCGGTGAGGTGATCGTGCTGCTCGGCAATGGTTTTGGACCGACGGTGCCGGCTGCTCCCCCCGGTCAAGTGGTTCCCCTTAATTCGGTCTACGCGCTAAAGACTCTGCCCACCGTGACCATCGGTGGGATCGCGGCTCCGGTTACGAGCGCCAAACTCGCCGCCGGTCAGGCGGGAGTAGTGCAGATTACCGTGACCGTGCCAGCCTCGGCTCCCAATGGAGATTTGCCAGTGGTCGCGGCAGTTGGCGGAGTCGCATCGCAGTCCGGTGCGTTCTTGACGGTCCAGAAGTAGCGCGCCGATCCCGGCCGCCCTCGCGGGACGCGTTCGAGTTTGACCGCGTCCCAATATTCTGATAGAAATGAGCGACCGAATCCGCGTTTCTTTCATGAAGGAGAACTAGTATGGCGTTATGGCGCCCTGACCCCACGTTCTACCCGTCGCCGAAAATGGCTATGCAGGCCCCGCCCGAGAAGCTGGCCTACGTTGCAATGCTCAATGCCAAGGAGAACGGCCGTCCCGACGCCCTGGGCGTGGTGGACTTGGACCCTGCCTCCAGCGGCTACGGCCGCCTGGTGGGCCAGGTGGACATGCCCAACGCCGGCGACGAGCTGCATCATTTTGGTTGGAACGCCTGCAGCGCCTGCCTGTGCCCCTACGCGCCCCATCCGCACGTCGAGCGGCGCTATCTGATCGTCCCCGGGATTAACTCCTCCCGGATTCATATAATTGACACCAAGCCCGACCCGCGCAAGCCGCAAATCGTCAAAGTGATTGAGCCGGAGACGCTGGCGGCGCGTACCGGCTATGCCTCGCCGCACACCATCCATTGCGGTCCGGAGGGAATTTACGCCAGCGCGCTCGGCGCCCCCGACGGCAACGGTCCCGGCGGAATCTTCGTGATGGATCAGGACAGCTTCGACGTCATGGGCAAGTGGGAGCTGGACCGCGGCCCGCAGCAATTGGCCTACGATTTCTGGTGGCACCTGGGCTTCGACACCGTGATTACCAGCGAATGGGGCACGCCCAACATGGTGAATAAGGGCGTGAATCCGGAAATCCTGCTGAAGGGCGGCTACGGCCACAAGCTGCATGTTTGGGATTTGCCCAAGCGCCGCCACGTGCAGGAGCTCGACCTGGGCGCTGAACAACAAATGGCGCTCGAGCTGCGCCCGGCCCACGATCCCACGCGCCCCTACGGCTTCCTGGGCGTGGTGGTGTCGCTCAAGGATTTATCGGCGTCCATCTGGTTGTGGAGTCGCGACAACGGCAAATGGGGTGTGCACAAGATTATCGAAATTCCTGCCGAGCCAGCCGATCCGGCGTTGCTGCCGCCTCTGCTGCAAGGCTTCAAAGCCGTGCCGCCGCTGATCACCGACATCAATCTTTCGCTCGACGACCGTTTCCTTTACGTCTCCTGCTTCGGCACCGGCGAATTCATTCAGTACGACGTTTCCGATCCGCTGCATCCCAAGAAAACCGGCTCCATTCATTTGGGCGGCATCGTGCGCAAAGCCGCGCATCCCAAGCAGCCCAAGACGCCGCTCAACGGCGCGCCGCAAATGGTCGAAGTCAGCCGCGACGGCAAGCGGGTCTATTTCACTAATTCGCTCTATGCCCCCTGGGACGCGCAATTCTATCCCGAGGGAATCAAGAGCTGGATGGTGAAATTGAATGCCAAGCCGGAAGGCGGCATGGAAATCGACCCCAACTTCTTTTTGGATTTTGGCGAGTTGCGCGGCCACCAGGTGCGCCTGGAAGGCGGCGACGCCTCCTCCGATTCCTACTGCTACTCATGAGCGGGGCAAGCGACTGGGGCTGGCCCGCGCTTTTTTTTCTGGGCGCGTATCACGGTCTGAACCCGGGAATGGGCTGGCTGTTCGCCGTCGCGCTCGGCATGCAGGAGAAGAGCTCGCGCGCCGTCGTGCGATCGCTCGCGCCCATTGCGCTGGGACACGCGGCTGCGATCGGCGTGGTGCTGGCGCTGGCTAGCGCGATGCGCATCGTGCTGCCGCTGCAGACCTTGAAATACGCGATTGCAGCCGGGCTGGTCGCGCTCGGCGTGTATCGCTTGATCCGTCACCGGCATTTTAAGTGGGTAGGCATGCAGGTGGGATTTGTCGATCTCACCCTGTGGTCTTTCCTGATGGCGTCGGCGCACGGCGCGGGCCTGATGGTGCTGCCCGTAGTGATGGGCATGCCGGCAGGCGGCGGCCACGCGCATCATACGGCCGGCATGACCGATCCACTCACCGGCGCTGAAGCCACGCTGGTTCATTCGCTCGGCTATCTGATCCTCACGGCGCTCATTGCCCTGATCGTTTACCAGAAAGTGGGCCTCGCGATGCTGCGCAAAGCCTGGCTGAATCTGGACCAGGTATGGGCGGTGGCGCTGATCGTGACCGGCCTGCTGGCGCTGGCGATCTAGGCCGGAAGTTAGGCTACAATCAGAAAGACGCTCAATCGCCGGAGTGTCGGAATTGGCAGACGAACCGGACTCAAAATCCGGCGCACTTCACTGTGCGTGTGGGTTCAAGTCCCACCTCCGGCACCAGAATTTCCTCGCTTGCACCTCACTCAGGCGAGCTTACGGCTTTGTTTCTAATCCCAATCTTGGCTGGAAGGATCATCGTCCTTCTTACCCATGCGTTTCCTGACTGCTGCCTTTCTAAATGCCGAAACAACTCGCTTCTGTTCTTCAGAAAGTGCCGATTCATCTAGCTTTCGGACCTCCTGCTCAAGTGCTTCCATTGTTACAAATGGCTCTAAATCTCCTATGCGCATAAAAGAACGCGTTCGGACGACGTGGTCGCTCAAGCCGTGGATTCGTGTAACCAGGACGAACGATTTCAATAGCTGCAATAGGCCGCGAGCGTCCAAGATAATTTGTGCGCAATAGTTCTTTGGTTCTTGCTCTCCACCCCACTCGCGCCAGCGGTGGAGTATGGAACCAATCCTAGTGCTGTGGACGAGACGACCGTCACTTGCTGCCGCCCGAATCTTCTCCAAACAAGCTTGCTTCAAAGACGCCAAGTCCTCGGTTGTCAGATACGCTTCCGCGCCAGCTTTGTTTGAGGAGCTTTCAATTAGACTGACAAAGGAGACCGGCAAAGCTAATCCATCAGTTGTCCGAATGGCGTTAAGCAAGGCATTTGCGCGTACCGCCAGATCTTGATGCTCCTTGACGTACCAAAAGATTATGCGGTTGGCGTGCCTCGCAGGAGGGATCTCGAAGAATCCGCCACCTTCTTCGCTTAGCTGATCACCGATATCAAACAGTGCCGTTGCAAAGGTTGACGCATGCTCCACCGGCATCTGTTGTTTGTAGGCTTCCAGACGGTCTACCGCCACGTCCAGTTTGCCTTCCCTGGCTAATTTCTCGAACTCACCGCGAAGTCGTTGTCGGTCTCCGGCGGCGGCAACAATTCGGTCAATCACTGCCTGCGCGAGATCGCCCTCGGGCAGCGCTAGGTGGAAATAGCGGTCAAACACATCCTCAGAACAAACTCTCAGATCGCGAAACCACCCCTCTCCAAAGTCCGGACCATACCGCGCGCCTCCGAATGCCCACTCGGCGGACGGGAATAGCTGTTTAATGATCTCCTGCACGCGTTCTCGCCGTTCTTCGGGAACACGCTGAACTATACCGAGTAGTTCTGCTCGAGGTTGCTCTCGATCACCTGTTCCAATATCAGTGAGAGCCGTAAGTGCTCCTTTGGTGAGCGGCAGGATTCTATAGACTTCTGGTTCAAATGTGCGCAGCACTTCGAGAGCAATTAAGTCCACGGGGTTCACCTCAAACGCCCCTTCACCCTTAAATAGCGATACTTGGAAGGATAGGGTAGAAAGGAATCGGTTGACGTGGCGAAGAGTCTCAAAGTAGTACTGAAGACCACCGACGAAGATGTTTCCCCAACGATGCTGGTCGAATCGTTTCCGAACAGTCTCATCTGCAATCTGAGCATCCAATCCTTCAAAGAGCATCCGGTGGACGCGCTTGCGCTCAATCGCTGGAATGTCAAAGCCGAGCTGTACGATTTTCTCAAGGTAGGCACGGCCAGACGCTCCTTTCATGACTGGGGTGGTCCCTTGGGCTGAGACAAACAGTTAAGACACTGTTGACCGTTCGCTGTAAATTCATTGTGGCCGATCCCGGAACGGATTTAGGATGGGCGTGCCGGTGAAGCAGAGGCGGGCTCTGCTGGCGAGCAACCCG
>JACPNO010000085.1 GCA_016185465.1 Candidatus Solibacter usitatus | reverse complement strand
CCGTTGAACAGCGAGACAAAGCCTTTTTCAGGAGGTGCGGCGGCGGCCGCCGCGGCGATGAGCATTACGGAAGCAATACGCAACATGATCCGACAGTGTACCGCAAACCATTTCTCGCAGAGACGCACAGGACGCAGAGAACTACGAAGAAACAACATCTTTATTTCTTAAGATTTTTCTCTGCGTTCTCTGCGTCTCAGCGAGAAATGGTTTTCCTAGACGTCAATTTCCCGCCACTCGACCACGCGCTTTTCGTAGATCGATTTGCGGCCGAGCATGGCGGTGAGCGTCGAGATACGCGCTGACTCGGCGCTATTGAGCGGAGTCTTTCGGCCGCGCGCGTTGTCGATGAACGCGGTGAGCGATAAGAGCCCGGCGTCCTGGCCGGCATTCGGCACATCCAGTTTGTTCTCACCCTTCTTGCCGCGCTCAATTATCGTCGCCATCTGCAAATCGATTGCCGCCTGCGAGCCGAACACGCGCTCCTTAATGCCGCTGAATCCCGGCGGATCGAAATACATGTGGCTGAAGGAAAAACGCACGTCGTCCGGAAATTCGTAGATCACGCTGTAGTTGTCCATGGTCGTGCGGCCCGGTGGATCGTCTTTGTAGAGATTAATGCCGCCAGAGCCGTACGCCCGCAGGGGATGAGTGCCGGCGGCCCACACCATTAGATCGATGATGTGGCAGGCCTGCTCGACGATATTGTCGCCGGAGCGCCGCCGGTCGAAATACCACGGATACTGCCGCGGCAAGTCGCCGGTATGCCGGTAGGCCTGCAGGAAAACCACTTTGCCGATGCCGCCTTCGTGAATGAATTTCATGGACGCCACGCGATTGGGCTCATGGCGCAACTGCAATCCAGCTTGAAAAATGCCTTTGGCGGAAGCGGCCGCGTTGGTCACAATGCGGCACTCCTCCGGCGTGATGGCGAGGGGCTTTTCGCAATAGACATGCTTGCCGACTTCGAGCGCCGCAACCGACATTTCTTTGTGGAGATCGACCGGCGTGGCGATCACTACGGCGTCAATATCCTTGCGGTCGAGGAGTTTGCGGAACTCGGTATACGCTTCCGGCGAGTGGCCTGCCGCGCTTGCGGCGTCCATGGCTTTCTTCAGATTTTCGGGATCGATATCGCAAATCGCCACCACCTTGACGCCGGGAACCTTCAGCATCGTGTTCAACAGATAGCCGCCGCGATTGCCCACGCCGATAAAAGCCACGCGCACGGTATCGTTGGGCGATTGCGCCTGCAGCAGCGCCGCGCTGGCCAACACGAACGTACGCCGGGTGTGATCCATATTGGGCTACCGGTGCTTGCTCAGATTTTCAAACAGGAACAGGCCGCTTTTACCTGGTACGACGAAGTCCAGATCGCCATCGCCATCCAGATCGACCACGGGAATTTGCATGCCGCCGCCGGTACGCGAGCCGTAATCGATCACATGCTTCACCCATTCGATGCTCTTGCCGTTGTCGGCCTTCAAGTACTCGTACCAGTAGATGCCTAGGGGTTCGCGCTCGCCCGGATCATGGCCGTTGTGCGCCATGTAGCGTTTGCCGGTGACGAAATCCTTCTTGCCATCGCCATTGAGATCGATCATGGTCATGGCGTGGGCCTGCGACCAGCTTTCGTCGATGAGGTGCTTGGTCCACTTACCGCCCGGCCCTTGCTCCATCCAGAACAAGTTGTAATTGTGCGCCATCGAAGTCACCAGATCGTTGCGGCCATCGCCGTTCACGTCCAGCACGTAGATGAAGCCGGTGGCGTCAAGATCGAACTCGGGATGCCATTTCCATTCGCCGCTGCGTGGGTCGGACGGCGCTTCGAACCAGCCCTTAGGCGTCAGAATATCGGTGCGCCCGTCGCCATTCACGTCGCCGGCGCCGATGCCGTGCCCCCAACTCTGCGGACTGACCACGTGTTTCACAAACGCGCCGTTCTTCAATTCGTACCAGGCGAGCGGCGCTTCTTTCTGTCCGAATTGCGGCAGCAGCTCGCGCGCCTTGCCGTCGTTATCGATGTCCACCAGAAACGTGAATTCGCCCGACCAGCCATTGTCGATCGCGTGCTTTTTCCATTCGCCTTTGCCTTTGCCGGGATTTTCCATCCAGTACAGCTCTTTGGTGAAGTAGGAGCAGCTCACGATATCGATGCTGCCATCGCCGTTGACGTCGATCGGCAGGTCGCTGAAGTTGTCGATGTAGTTGTTGCCGAAGCTGATGGTGCGAAATCTGTGCTTCACCCATTTGGGCCCTTCGTACCAGTTTTCACCGGAGACGATATCGGGCTTGCCATCGCCATTGATGTCGGCGACAGCGGCGCTTTCGTTGGCGCCCAAATCGAGCGTGTGCTTTTCAAACAGGATCTCGTCGGTGTGCCCGATTGCCCACGCCGCAAGCGCCGCGCTCAGGCACAGCACGATTGCGATACAATGCCGCGTCATGCGGTTGATTGTACCTCTTTTGTTTATGGCCACAGCCTGCGTGGGCGAAGTGCACTTTCGCGCGCAAGAGATTCAGCGTAACTTTGGGATCGGCTATGCGGTGGTGATCGCCGACGTGAATGGCGATCACAAGCCCGATATCGTGGCCATTAACCCGACGCAGGTGGTGTGGTTCGAGAATCCGGCGTGGGAGAAGCACGTCATTCTCGATGGCGGAACCAAGCGCGACAACGTCACGATCGCGGCGGAGGATATCGATGGCGATGGCAAAGTCGATTTCGCCGTGGGCGCGGACTGGCAATCCACCAACACGCTCGGCGGCGGGTCGCTGCAATGGATCGGGAGTAAAACAGGCCCGTGGAAAGTCTTCCCGCTGGGCGAAGAACCCACGCTGCATCGCATCAAATGGGGAGACGTGGATGGCGACGGCCACCCGGAGCTGATCGTGGCGCCGCTGCACGGGCGCGCCACCAAAGGGCCGAAATGGGAGGACGGGCAAGGATCGCGCATCCTGGTGTTCCACATCCCCAAAGATCCGGTGCATGAGCCGTGGCCGATGGAAGTGGCCGACGATTCGCTGCACATCGTGCATAACTTCATCGTGACCCACCTCGATGATGGCGAAGACCAGCAGATTCTCACCGCAAGCGTGGAGGGCGTACACGTTCTGCATCGCGAAGCGGATGGCATGTGGCACAAGAAGCGCATCGGCGAAGGCTCGCCGGGAGAAATCAAGCTGGGGCACGTGGCCGGCAAGCGCGTTCTGGCGACAGTCACACCGTGGCATGGCAACTCGATCGTGCTCTATGAAGAAAGCGCAGGACTCTGGCCTCGAAAAGTCATTGAAGAATCGCTCACTGGCGGGCACGCGCTCGGCTGGGGCGATTTCGATGGCGACGGCGACGACGAATTGGCAGTGGGCTGGCGCGAGAAGAAGGGCGGCGTAGCGCTCTACAAACGCGCCGCCGACGGGTCCTGGAAAAAAGAAATGGTGGATGACAGCGGCATGGCCACCGAAGACATGGCGGTGGCGGATTTGGATGGCGACGGGCGGCCGGAGATTATCGCGGTCGGCCGGGCCACCGGCAATGTCAAGATTTACTGGAACGAGTCAGCGCGGAAGCGTTGAAACGCCGTTTTCCAAATCTTCCAGCAGCATGCCCATGAGCGGCGCTGCGTCCAGTTTTCCGCCGAAGCGTAGCGCATTGTATGCCGCGGTAATTTCGCGCACCAGCGTTCCCGGCTCCCGCGGAAGAGTGGCCGCAAACTCGCCGGGCGTGAACCAGGCGGGCTTTTCGTAACCGCGCCGGTGGAGCACTTCCAGCATGCGCTGATACAGCAGAGTCGCGTCGTCCACACTTGCCTGACCCAGGCGGGCACGGCGAATGCGATGCAGAAAGTGCAGAGCGCGCCAGCCTTTCGGCCCCAGCCAAACGGCTGCCAGAGCCAGCGCAATCATGGCCGCGAGGGCCGCGCCATATTGCTTTAGCCATTGCGTGGCGCGGGTTTTGGCTATGAGCGCGGTATCGCTCCAGCCGTCCAGCCATCGCATGCGAAAGTGCCGGCTGGAATTTTGCATGCGTTCGGCGAGATAGAGTTGGCGTCCCAGGTCGTAGCTCAGCACCCAATCCTGCCAAAGTGTTTCGGCGGCATCGGCGTAGAAACCCAGCATGGCGACCAGCGACAACTGGCGCGGACGCGGGTCGGGCGGCGTGGGGTCGAAGGTGGTCCAGCCGCGTCCGGGAAGATACGCTTCAACCCAGCTATGCGCGTCCGAAGCACGAATTACGTATGCTTCCGACACCGGATTCAGGGTGCCGCTCTGAAATCCGTTGACCATGCGCGCGGGCAGTCCCTGAGTGCGAAGCATCACGGCCAGCGCCGATGCGAAATATTCGCAATGGCCCTTTTTACGCTCGAATAGAAAATTCGCCAGCGGGTCGGCCGCCTCGCTCGCGGGCAGTTCCAGCGTGTAGCCGTATTGGGTGCGCAGGTATTGCTCCAAAGAGCGCGCTTTCTCGTAGCCTGACGACGCCGCTCCGGTGATCTGGCGCGCGAGATCGGGGATACGCGGGTCAATCCGGGGCAGACGCACGTAGGGCTCGCTCTGCTCCGGCGATAGTTCCGGGGCATCGGGCTCGATCGGTCCGTCGACGAATGCCGAGACGCTGTAGCGAAATGTTTCGAACGGGATCATGTCCAGGCGAAAGCTTTCGTTGGACGCGCGCAGCAATTTGCGCTCCCCGAGATAGATGGCCTCCGGCTGGCCGGCTATGAAAAGCGCGTCGGAATCTACTGCATTCAAGTCCACACGATAGGAAATGTGGCGCCCGTCGCGGCGCAGGCGCTGGCCATTGCTTGCCAGGAAAATCCACTCCCGTTGGACGGCGGCATCCGGGCGCGCGCCCGGCGGATTGAACCAGCGCTTGCCGTCGAATTCGCTGAGCGCGATGCCGCGCCACTTGAGATTCGGCGGAAAATCCCTGCTGTCCGGCCGCACATGCATGATGGCGCTGGAGTCTGACTTCACCTGCCCGATCTGGCCCAGATTCACTTCACTGGAAAATCCAGGGAGGTGGTAGCGGTGCGAGACCAGGCGCGAAAGGGCTGCGTTGGCGGTGCGCGGCAGCACGAAAAACAACCCGGCCGTGAGAACCAGAATCCCGGCAGTGACGCAGGCCGAAAGCGCAGCCAGGCGGCCGTGGAAGCGCCGCTGTCCGCCGCGGGCAATGCGATGCGGCTTTTGCATGGCGCGCCGAATCTCGGCGCTGGTGAACGCGGCGATCGCCGAGAGCAGATAGAACGCCAGAAACACCAGAAAATTCAAATTCGCCGACAGGATCGCCGCGGCCAGAATTTCGAGCAGCGCAATCGCGGCCGTGTAGAGATAATCGCGATTGCTGCGCGCGGTGAGAATCTTCATCACCGCCAGGAAAAAGACCAGGTGCACGGTGGTGTCCAGAAATCCGCCTGCCAGCAAAAAGTAGTCCACCGGATAAAACGCGATGTACGCCAGCGTGAGGAGGGTCACCCAGCGGTCGGATATCTCGAAGCGCGCAACGCCGGTCACCAGCAGCGCGCGCAGCAGCAAGCCGCACGCCGTCAGGATGATGGTGGGCTTGTCCAAATACCCGGAGCCGGCAACGGCGAGATAGCCGCAAGTGACCAGGCTGAGAAGCGCAAGCTGGAAGAAGCGCTCCACCCACAGCAGCGGGTTGGCGCCGGCGCGCGGCATGCTTCTATTTTAAGCTGCCGGCGGGCGCTGGCGATGCCAGTCGGTGCGGCTCTGAAATTCTTTGCCTACCATAATGAGCATGTTCTCCGAAAATGGCCGTCCCACCACTTGCAGCGCCACCGGGAGTTGATCGGCGAAGCCGCAAGGCAGCGACAACGCGGGCAATCCGGCCAGGTTGCCGGCAGAAGTCAGATTGTTCAGCCCTTTGAGCGCGGGCGGCGGGTTGCGGTCCAGCGCTTCATCCAGCTTGGTGGCGGGGCCGGGGCGGCTGGGCGCGAGCAGCACATCGATATCGATGAACAATTTCCGCATGGCGTGCTGCACCAGGGTCCGCAGACGCATGGCTTTCAAATAATCCTTGGCGGGCAATTCGAGCGAGGCTTTGAGACCGGCAATTTGTTTCTTGTCGGCCAGCTCATCCACTTTGCCGCTGGCAATGAGCGGCTCGAAAATGGACGCCATTTCCGCATTGATGATGGTGCCGGTGAGCGTGGAGTACGGGAAATCGGGCAGTTGAGTTTCAACCAGTTTCGCGCCCGTTTCGCGAATTACCGCCAGCGCTTTTTCGAATGCGGGCCGCGCGGCAGGCTGCGCCCATTCGGAAAAATCCGACGGCGAATAGCCGATGCGAAGCTGCTTCACCGGTTTGTAGAACTGCGGGGTGTAATAGAAACTTTTTCCGGCTGAGGCGGGATCTTTACTGTCGGCGCCGGACATGGCTTGCAGGACAAACGCGCAATCTTCGGCGGACCGGCACATCGGTCCGATCTTGTCCAAGCTCCACGCCAGCGCCATGGCGCCGTGCCGGCTCACCAGTCCGTAGGTTGGACGCAGCCCGGTAACTCCGCAAGAAGCCGACGGCGAAAGGATGGACCCGTTGGTCTCCGACCCCAGCGCGAACGGCACCAGGCCCGCCGCGACCGCGCTTCCTGAACCGCTCGACGATCCGCCCGACCAGCGGGTGCGGTCCCACGGATTCAGCCCCGGTCCGAATAGCGACGCGGCCGGGAAGCGGTACCCGCCGCCACCGGCGAGCTCCACCATGGACAACTTGCCAATCAATAGCGCGCCGGCTTTTTCCAGCTTGACGAGCGCCGTCGCGTCGTAGTCGAACACCTGCTCGGCATAAGGCTTGGCGCCCCACGTGGTGGGATGGCCGCGATACGCGAGAAGATCCTTGGCGCCAAACGGAATCCCCTGCAGCGGCCCGCGGAAGCGCTCACGCTTGAATTCCTTGTCCACGGCTTGAGCCGCGCGGACGGCTTGCTTGGTGAGCGGCAAAGCCAGCGCGTTGTAGCGCGGCCCGAGGGTTTCCAGGCGCTGGGCGAACGCGCGCGTCAGCTCGACGGCGGAGATTTCCCGCGCGCGCAGCTTGGCGTTCAGCTCGCCGAGGGTGGCGAAGAACAGATCGTCGCTGATGGCCGCCTTCATGCTCTCAGGCCTTGAACTGAAACGCCGGTTCAGTCGCGATAGGTATTGCCGCCTTGGTCAGGATTTCCGAGTTGGCGCGCAGCAAAGAATGCGCGAGCGCATTCAGGTCTTCGCCCGCGGCGGGCGCCTGGGCTTGCGACGTTGCCTGCGATAGCGCGGCGGCGGCAGGCGCGAGCGCCGTAATAGCCAGACTTCGACGTGTAATTTTCATTCTCCACATTATAGGCTCATGGCTTGCCGGCCAATGGCTTGTGTTCCAGCGCTTCGAGCGCGGCCTTCTCCATCACCTGCCGCGGAGCGTTCTCATCGGTCCAAATCTCAAACTGCCTCACTGCCTGCTCAATAAACATCTCGAGACCCGGCACGGCCACCTTGCTTTGCTCGCGGGCGCGCCGGATCAGCATGGTCTCGAGCGGATTGTAGACCATATCGAAAACAATATCAGCCGGTATTGCTCCTGGAAAGAAGCATTCTTCGACATGGGGGAACATGCCGACCGGCGTGGCATGAACCAGCGCATCAAAATGCCGCGCGGCGGCGTCATCCCGGCCTACCGGCTGCGCGCCGCAGACGCGGGCGAGCGCGCGTACGCGATCCGGATTCCGACCGGTAATCGAGACTTTCGCGCCGGCGTCCAGCAGAGCGCACGCCGCTCCCCGCGCCGCGCCGCCGTTGCCGACGATCAATACCGACGAGCGCGAGGGCCGCAGCAGACGCGAAAGAGGAACCAGCACGCCGGCCGCGTCCGTATTGGCTCCGCGCCACTTGCCGGCTTTGCGCCACACTGTATTCACGGCGCCGATACGCCGGGCAAGCGGATCGACGGTGTCCAGATAACGCATCACTTTCTGCTTGTGCGGAATGGTCACGCTGAAACCGGCCAGCGGCGCCTCCGCCGCCAGCATAAAAAAATCGCGCAGGTTCAACGGAGAAACCAGAAACGGCAGATAGACCGCGTCCAGGCGCCGCGCTTGAAATCCGCGGTTGTGGACGGCCGGGGAAATGGAATGGCGCACGGGGTCGCCGGCCACGCCGTAAATTTTGGTAGTGCGGGAAATGCGGTCGACGTGATACAGGTGGCGGAGCTGCCGTGCGCTCACCTGTCCGGCGGCCGTGCCCTGGGAGGCGATGGGCGCCGCATAGGTGAACAGGCCTCCGGCGGCCGGGGATAGCACGCGCGTGGGAAATCCGGCTTCGCCCATGGCCAGCACTACCATTGGCGTCCGGGGGTTGGATCGGGCCAGGCCCAGCACGCGCGCGTTGTCGGAGGGCTTACGCGCCGTGCTCACAATCTTATATGCGTCCGCGGAAATCTTGGCCATGCGCCGCAGCACGGGATCCAACTGCGGCGTGCTTTGATAATTGTGATAAGAGATGACGATCTGCGCGCGCCCGCGCACGCCGTTCAGTTTCTCAGCCGCCACTTCGGCGCTTTCAATCTCGATGTCAATGGCCTTGGCCCCGGCTTGAATGGCCGCATGCAGCACCGCCAGTTGTTCGTCCACGCTGCCGTTGAACTTGCCATGGTTTTGATGGCGGCGGCAGGTGGCCAGCAGAATGCAGTCGGGAAATTCCTTGAGGAAATCCCGAATGACGGCGATGCCCTGCTCGGGCCGCTCCAGATGATCCAGGCGGAATTCGAGGAATGTTTCGCCGTTCTCCGCTTCGCGCCGCGCGTGCTCCATCAGCCGGGCCGGCTCTGGCAGGCCCAGAGCGACACACGTGCGCGGGAACGGCCTCTTCTGCGCGGGCGGCATTACGAGGACTCAGAATATCACGGGGGAGCTAGGCGGTTTGCGGCGGCTGGCTTAAGTGGGCTTTCCAGGCGTCCAGGATTTCAGCCGTGCGCGTGGCGCCGAAACGCGAGCAGCCCGCCTCATAGACTTCGAGCGCGGCTTGCAGGGTGCGGACGCCGCTTGCGGCTTTAATGCCAATGCGCGCCGGGGCGTGCTTCCGCATGAGACGCAAATCCTCCAGCGTATAGCCGGTGGGCGCGAAGGCGGAGGAAGTTTTCAGGAAATCGACGTCGGCGCGCGCCGAAATGCGGCAGGCGATAATCTTGAGCTCATCGGTCAAATAGGCGTTCTCGAAGATTACCTTGAGCAGCGCGCCATTCTCGTGGCAAGCTTGCGCCATTTGCATGAGCTCCATTTCGACGTACTGAAACTGGCGCGAAATCAGCTTACCGATATTGATCACCATATCGATTTCTTTTGCGCCGCGCCGCAGCAGGTCGCGGGTTTCGTAGAGCTTGGCAGCGGTGGTGGTTGAGCCGTGAGGGAACCCGGAGATGCTACCCACGATCACGCCGCTGCCATCGAGCAACCGCACGGCTTGATCCACATCGCAGGGCCGCACGCTGACCGTGGCCACCTGGTAGCGTTTAGCGAGCGCACAGCCTTCCACCACCTGATCGTCGGTAAGCTCAGGACGGACCAGCGAGTGGTCGATCATCTTGGCTAACGCTTCGTAGGTAGTGAGGGGCGGACGAGCTTCCGCGATTGCCGGTTCCATGCTGGTTGCGGGCTACTTGCGGCGTGTGGGTGTGCCCGCCGAGAGCCCCAGGTTCTTCAATTGCGCTTGCGCCTTGGTGGCCTGCTCGGTGTGAGGAAAATCCTTGATCACCTGGCGGAATTCGGCCGCGCCGGCCGTGCGCTTGCCCATTTTCACCAAGGTGAGACCCTTCACGTAGAGGGCGTCGGCGGTCTTGTTATTGGCAGGATACTTTTCCAGCACCATGTTGAAATCCCGCAGCGCGGTTTCGTAATCACCCTGCTTGCCGTGAATTTCCCCGATGTAGAACTGAGCGTTCGGCGCGTAGGGCCCGTTTGGATAGTACTTGAGATATTCGGCGAACCCTTGCAGAGCCAGGTCGCTCTTGCCGCCTAACATATCGCGGCGGGCGTTCTCATAGAGCTCACCCGCCGGAGGCGGAGCCGGGGAGGATGCCGTGGGAGCCGTCTGGCCGCCGGCCGGCGGTGGCGGGGCAGCGGGAGCCTGCATGGTTTTGACTGCATTGCTCAGGTCGATGATCTGCTGTTCGAGCTTGCCCATGCGGGTGGTGACGTCGGCCATCGATTCCCGCACCTGGCTGAAGTCGCCGCTCAACTGATCGATCTTGGCGCCGTAACCGGCGATGGGCGCGACCACTTCTTTGCTTTGCTGGCGAAATTGCTCCTGCAGCCGGCCGTCGAGCGAAATCAGGGTCTTGTTGGTTTCCCGGCTCAGGTCGAGCGCTTGCTGGACCAGAACGGCCAAGGATGGAATCTTCTCGTCAAAAGCGCGTTGTAGTGTTTTCAAATCCTGTTGCAGCTGCGCGACATCGCGCTGCAACTCCTGGATTTCACGGCTGGCCGCGGAGAGTGCGGCCGGAAGGACAAAGATAGCGATCAGGCAGAGCCGGCGGAATTTCATGCGAGCCTCCTCTAATTGAAGGGTAGGACAGGCAGCGCGTGCCTGTCCATACCCTGGTCTCGCGGACTACTGGGCGGTGAAGTGAGCGCGGCGATTTTTCTGCCAGCACGCTTCGTTGGATTCAGTGCACTGCGGGCGCTCTTTGCCGTAGCTGATGGTCTTCAGCCGGCCGGCGGGGACACCCAGTTGCACCAGGAAATCCTTGGCGGCGGTGGAGCGGCGGTCGCCCAATCCGAGGTTGTACTCGGCCGAGCCGCGCTCGTCGCAATGGCCCTCGATGGTAACCGTGGCCGACGGGAAGTCGTTCAGGATGCGCTTCAGAGCATCCGCGTCCGCCGTGAGCGTGCTGCGGGCATCATCGCGGATCGTGCTCTTGTCGTAATCGAAGAAAGCGTCCTGGACTTCACGCTGCAACCGGTCGTCGATGGAAACCTTAGCCGGAGCGGGCGCAGGCGGCGCGGGCGCCGGAGCGCTTACCGTCACTGTGGCGCTGCGGGTGGCTCTACCGCCCGGCCCGTTGGCCGTCAGCGTATAGGTAGCCGTATTGTTGGGGAACACGCGGCGGTTGCCGCTGGCATCCACGGTGCCGATTCCCTGGTCGATGGAGATCTGGTTGGCATTGCTTACCGACCAACGCAGCGTAGCGGCCTGGCCGCGCTCGATCGAGCTGGGCTCGGCGACAAATTCCGTAATCACCGGCGCCGCCGGCGGTGGGGCCGGCGGTGGCGGCGCGGGCGCTGCTGCTGCCGGCGGAGTCGCCACTTTCTTCTTGCAGCCGGTCGCGAAAAGTGCCAGGACGATGCCCAGTCCCACCACACTCCAGTTTCGTTTACTCAACATGAATCTCGCCTCCCTGAAATTTTTTAAGAATACATTTACCGTCCCCAGACGGGGGTCTTATTTCGCCCTTCGGTCGTTAGCTGCTGCACTTGGGTTCCGTCGAGCAGCATGCTGAAGATCTGGGGCGTACCGCGGCGCGTGGACATAAACACCAAATGCCGTCCATCCGGCGCCCAACTTGGATTTTCGTTGCGGCCGGCGCCAAAAGTCAGCTGGCTGAACTTCCGCGTGGCAACGTCCATCAGGAAAATGTTGAAATTCCCCGTCGCGAAACCGCGTGTCCAGGAAAACGCAATCGCCTGGCCATCCGGATGCCACGACGGATTGGAAGCTTCTCCTTCACCGTTGGTTAGCCGCTCGACGTTGGCGCCGTCAAAATTCATTTTGTAGATCTGCTGTGGCCCGGAGCGCCCCGAAACAAACACAATGTCTGTTCCCGTTTTAGGATTCACCTTGGGCTCCACCTCGATGGCGCGCGAGGTGGAAATTCGCCGCAGGTTGCCTCCGTCTAAATTCGCTACGTAGATCTGGGTATAACCGCTGGCCGACGATGCATAGAGAATCTGTTTGCCGTCGGGAGTGAAATCCGGGGTCGCGTTAAGCGGCGCGACCTGATTCAAAAAAGGTAAGCGGCGCCCGGTCTCCGTAGTGAGTATAAATATACCAGGATTGCCCCGCGCATAGCTAGTAAAAGCGACTTTTGTGCCATCCGGGGATACAGCGGGCATGATGGAAATTGAGTTAAGGAAGGTCAGCCGCTTCTGGTTTGCCCCGTCCGGATCCATGGACCAAATCTCGTTGTTGCCGCTGCGGTCGGAGACGAAGTAGATTTTGGTGCCGAACATCGACTTGACGCCGAAGCCGGCTAGTATCTCGGCGGCAAACTCATGCGCGACTTTTTTCGCGCCTGCTTCGTCGACCGTGCCGAAGTAGCGTTTACCCAGCATTTGCGCGTTGGCCAGATCGGGCTGCCGGGTGTTGTAGAGCCATCCATAGAGCACGAACTGGCCGTTTTGCACAGCCGTGTAGCCGATAGTTAAGTAGTTCGCCGCGACCGGCGGCCCCGCCCAGTCTGTGAGCCACAACCCGCCGGAGGGTGTGTTAGACTGCGCCGGCTGACGGAAATCTTCCGGACGCTGCGGCACTTGCATCGGGAACATGCTCTTGGGCGCCATGCGGAACTGCCCCGAGCTTTGCAAATCGGTGAACAGGGTGGCGTTGAATGCGTTCATCAACGGCTGCGCGTCGCCGGCGCCGCGGAAATCCGGGACCGCAATCGTCGCGCGCTCTTCCTCTTTCGTGAGCTCAATCACCAGCCGGTCTTGCGCGGCCAGCAGAAAGGCGAGGGCCAAGGCCCAAAGCAGATATCGTTTTTTCATCGCTTTAACCGGAACCAGAATTCTATCGGTGCTTCACTTTTGTCGAAGCCCTGGGGAAGGGGCGGGAATGGCGCGGCATCGGAGATCGCCCGCTGCGCCGACGCGTCGAGCGCGAAGTTTCCACTGCGCTGGGCGACGCGAATGTCCTTCACTGATCCATTGCGCAGAATCGTAAACGTGACCACCACCGGCGGGGCGTTCTGCAGCCGCGGGTCGACATCGGCAGTCTGCCACTTCTGGCCGACCTTTTGCCGCAGCAGATCCACGTAGTAGCCGAACTTGTTGCCGAACGGCGTCCCCGGACCTACGCCAATGCCGCCAGCGCCGGTCTGCCCGACCAGCGGTGAAACTAACGCTTGACCTTCCTGGCTGTAAAGCTGGTTGGGCTGGTCGATTTGCTTCGCGCGATATGTATTGCGGCTGGCCGGAACCGGCGCGGGTTTCTTTTTTGCATTGCGGCTGCGAATGGCGATAGCGTCCTCGTCCGGCTCCTCGGCCCGCGCTTTTTCCACGGGCTTGGGCGGCGGCTGGGGGACGGACGATTCCGTATCGTTGGCCACCGGATTAACCGCGCCGCGGTGCGCCGGCATAGGCAGCTCTTTTACTACGCTAATCCCAAATGAACCTGCCGAAGGCGTTGGCGAACCCCAGGAATTTCCCGGCCGGCTGCCAATCCACGAAGCCAGTGCCGCAGCCGCGAACACCGACACATGCAGCACCAGCGAACCGGCCAGCGGCCGCGTGAGCTGTTCCGGCTGATCGAGAATATCCGGATGCGGCATTACCTTCGTCTCTTATCGGTCTCTTCGTCCGGCTGCGTCACCACGTTGATGCCAATCTTGGCAGTGTTCAACTCACTCATTACCTGGGCGACCGTGTCCCAAGGCGTTCCCCGGTCGGCTTTAAGGTACACCGACTGGCCCCGGTAATTGGTTTGCACCAGTCCGCGCAGCTCGAACAGACTGATGCTCTTCTCGTTCAGGTAGAGACTCCCGGCCCGGGTGATGCTCACGACCGCCAGTTCCTTGGCCGTATCTTTCACCTGCTTGACCTTCGGCACCTCCACCTCAATGCCAAACTCCATCACATGCGCGGTCAGCATGAAGATCACCAGCAGCACCAGCACCACGTCCACGAAGGGGGTGACGTTGATTTCCGAAAGCGCCGGCGAGCCGTGGAAGCGCCTTCTTCCACCGGATGCGCCGCCGTTCAAGGAGAAAGCCATGACGTCAATCCTCGTAGCTTCGTTCGGTCATGTTCAGGAACTCGAGCGAGAAATCGTCCATGCGCGCGCCGATTTCGCGAACCATGTGGCCCAATTGATTGTAGGCAATCGCGGCGGGGATGGCGGCGGCCAAGCCGGCGGCAGTCGTAATCAGCGCTTCGGAAATTCCCGGGCCAACCGCGCGCAGACTGGCGCTTCCCGATCCCGAGAGCGCCTCGAAGGCGCGAATGATGCCCAGCACCGTGCCAAACAGGCCGATAAACGGGCTCACCGAAGCCGTAGTGGCCAGCCAGCTCATATTGCGTTCCAGCTTCGCCAGCTCTTCGCTCGCGCCCAACTGCAGCGAGCGTTCGAGCGACAATTTGTTGCTCACCGAACCGCGCGCTTTCACCTGGCGCGCGGTCTCCTCGAATCCAAAATCGAAGACCGCTACCAGCGGCGCCGGCCGGTACTGCTCGCTCGCAACTTGCACGGCGTCCAAGTCGGCGGCTTTGCGGAAGGCTCGCAGAAAGCGCGCGTCGGCTTGGCGGGCGCGGCGGAAAACGCTCCATTTGGAGAAGATGATGGCCCACGAAAAAATCGAGAAAACGAGCAGAATCGCCAAGACACTCAGGTTGAGCGCGCTCGACCTAAGTGTCATTTCCCAAAGGTTCGTTTGCAGCGCAAGCGCCGCGCCAGGCACTAACGTCAATTCGTCTCCTTAACCTCAAACTTTATCACAGCGCGCGTGCGCCAATGGGTAAAAACAAATTGCGGCGTAAATGTTTTGGCCAGCCGCCGCCGGATCGGCTACATTCGAGGAATGCAATTTCGAGGTTTCGCCCTTCTCATCGCCTGCGCGCTGGGCGTGCTGGGGGCCCAAACACGCGTGGTGCTCGAGACCGGACAAGGAGCCATCGAAGTGGAGCTGGCGGACGCGCGCGCCCCCATCACTACGGCGAATTTCCTGCGCTACCTGGACGGCGGCTTCTACGATGGCGGCCGCTTTCATCGCACCGTGACCATGGATAATCAGCCCAACAACAACACCCGCATCGAAGCGATTCAGGGTGGACCCACTGCGGAGCGCGCCCAGCAGGGCTTCCCGCCAATCGCGCTCGAGCGCACCAGTCAGACCGGGTTATCCCACAAGGACGGCGTCATCTCCATGGCCCGCTTCGCCCCCGACTCAGCGACGTCCGATTTTTTCATCTGCATCGGCGATCAGCCTTCGCTCGATTTCGGCGGCATGCGCAACCCCGACGGGCAGGGCTTCGCCGCTTTCGGACACGTGGTGAAAGGCATGGACGTCGTGCGAAAGATTCAGAAGTCACCGGCCGAAGGCCAGCGTCTCACCCCGCCGGTGACCATCGTGAAAGCCCGGCGCGCTGCGCCGTAGGGGCAACCGCCGATTGCGAGCCGTGACCAAAGGGAGCGGTTTTTCCTACGCCTCGCGCCGCTTCTGGTAATAACGCCGCGCCTTATTCCGGTTGCCGCAGATCGTCATATCGCACCAGCGGCGCTGCTTGTTGCGGCTGGTATCCAGGAACAGCCAGGCGCATCCTGAGGCAGCGCACTCCCGTACTTTTGCCAGTTCCCCGGCAGTCGACAGTAACTCCGTCGCCGAGCGCACAATCGGCCCGAGCGGAGCATCCAGGGCATCTTCGGCGGATTGCCATTGCAAGGTGAAGCCGGAAGGCGCAGCCAGAATTTTTGGATGTGCCATCGCCGCCGGGAGCACGCGATTCAGCGCCGCCAGCTCTTGCGGAGGCGGCGTCTTCTGCGCCGCGATCGCCGAAAAAATCGCGTAGAGCGATTCGCGCAGCCTGAGCGCCCGATCGAGAACCGCCTGCGCGCGCTGCGTTTGGCGCCGGGCCACTCGCTCCAGGCTTTTCACATTCATGCCCGCCTGCCGCGACCAGGCCAGCCAATCCTCGTAACGCCGCAAATGCTCAATCGGCTCGGAGGTGGCGCGATTGCTCACGGTGTTGACGAAATTCAGGCATAGGCTGCCGCCTGTAAAATCAAATGAATATCCAGCCATCCGGTTTTAGTATAACCGCTATCCTGCCATTGACAGGTGATATTTTTTCAGGCAGAGTATAACCTATATAATGGCTGACACAGGTTATGCCGAAGTGATGCCCAATACGCTGGCCGCGCGCCCTCCTGTCTCCCGTATCGCGCTGGTCGCGGCCTTCGCCGCCATCTACGTGCTCTGGGGCACTACATACCTGGCCATTCGCTACGCGGTTGAAACCCTGCCGCCGTTCACCATGGCGGGCGTGCGCTTTACCATTGCCGGCGGCGTGCTTTTCGCCGTGGCGCGATGGAAAGGCGACGCCGCCCCGACTGCCGCAAACTGGCGCGCCACCGCGCTGATCGGCGCCATGTTTTTTCTGGTCAGCCACGGATGCCTCAGCTGGGCCGAGCAGCGCATCCCCTCGGGAATGGCGGCGCTGGCGGTTTCGACCATTCCGCTTTGGACCGCGCTCGCCGGCTGGGCTTTCGGAGAATCGCGGCTCACGGCAAGAACCTGGGTGGGACTGACGCTGGGCCTGGTAGGCCTCGTTGTGCTATTCGGCTCAAGCGGCCTGCTGAAGCAGGATGCTCTGACCGCCGCCGGCAGCTGGATTTTGGTTCTCAGTTCGCTCTGCTGGGCCGTCGGATCGGTGCTGGCGCGCCGCATTGCCATTCCCACTTCCGCCACGCTCGCCTCCGGCATGGAGATGCTGATCGGCGGGTTGATGCTGCTGGCCACAGGCGCATTGGCGGGCGACTGGCAGAGCTTGACCCATCACGCGGTTTCACTCCGCTCGGTCGCGTCCCTGGCCTATCTCATTGTGTTCGGATCTCTGATCGCCTTCACGGCTTATGTCTGGCTGTTAAGCGCCAGCACACCCTCGCGCGTTTCGACCTATGCATTCGTGAATCCGGTGATCGCGGTCGCCGCCGGATGGCTGCTGGGCGGAGAAATTGTCACGCTGCCCATGCTGATGGCGGCGGCGGTGATCGCAGCCGGCGTGGCGATCCTGGTCACCGGGAAGCACTGAGCGTCCCTTCATATTTTGTTTATCATTTTGAAATGCAAGCCCGCTTCGCGACTCCCGGCGATGCCGCCGCCATTGCGCGCATTTACAACGAAGGCATGCAGGATCGCGTCGCCACGTTCGAAACCCGCCTGCGCACCGAGGAAGACATACGCGCGTGGTTCGATGGCGTGCATCCCATCGTTGTGGTCGAGGACCAAGGGCGGGTCATCAGTTTCGGCGCAACCTCCGCTTACCGTCCGCGCGATTGCTACGCCGGCATCGCCGAAGCATCGCTTTACGTGGCGCGAGACGCCCGCCGCAAAGGCGTGGGCCGGCTTACGCTGGCCGCGCTGATCGATGCCGCCGAGGCCGCCGGGTTCTGGAAGCTGCTTTCGCGCGTCTTTCCCGAGAATCGCGCCAGTTTGCGCATGATCGGCGCCCTCGGCTTTCGCCAGGTAGGTGTTTACGAAAAGCACGGCAAGTTGGATGGCGTTTGGCGCGACGTGGTAATCGTCGAGCGCCTGATTCCCACAAACCTCGTATAATCTCCTCACATGCTCCTGGAGTTGACGGTGGAGAACTACGCGGTCGTGGACCGCCTGCGCGTTCGCTTCCACGCGGGACTGAATCTGTTGACCGGGGAAACGGGCAGCGGCAAATCCCTGGTGGTGGATGCGTTGGGACTGCTGCTGGGCGGGCGCGCTTCAGCGGACATGATCCGCTCGGGGTCCGACAAAGCCCGCGTCACCGGCCGGTTTGAGGTGCCGGACGCCGTGCTGGCAGCGGCTGGTGTCGAAGCCGAAGACGGCGAACTGCTCATCGAGCGCGAAATTCTTGCCAGCGGAAAATCTCGCGCCTATGTCGGCAGCCGTCCGGTGAGCCTGGCGCTGCTGAAAGATCTGGCTCCGCATCTGGGTGACATTCACGGCCAACACGACCAGCAACTATTGTTTTCCGCCGACGCCCAGCGCGACATGCTGGATGCGTTTGCCGACGCGGCCGAACTGCTCATCCAAGTGAAGGAGGGCTACCACGCCCTGCGGGCGGTTGAAGCCGAGCTGGGCGAGCTCGAACGCTCCGAGCAGGAAAACCTGCGCCTGCTGGATCTCTGGCAGTTTCAAAAGCACGAAGTGGATGGCGCCCGCATTCACCCCGGCGAGGACACGGCGCTCGATGCCGACCGGCGCGTGTTGCAAAATCTGGGACGTCTGCAGGAATCGGCGGGCGCCGCCTACGCAGCGCTCTATGACTCACCGGAATCGGCGCTGGCACTGGCGCGTCTCGCCGCCAAGCGACTGGAAGAGTTGGCGCGTATCGATCCTGCTCTCGCAGAGATTCGCGAGACGTTAAAGCCCGCGGAGATCGCTATGCAGGAGGCATCTTTCGCGGTTCGCGATTATCTTTCACGCCTCGAAGCCGACCCCGGGCGATTGGACGAAATCGAGCTGCGCCTCGCCGCTCTCGATAAACTCAAACGCAAATACGGCGCAACGCTGGACGAAGTGATCGCGTTTCGCGACGATGTGGCCGCCAAGATTGCCGCCATCGAGAATGCCGGCGAGCGCATGGAAGTGCTGCGCGGGGAGCGCCACAAACTGGATGAGAGCTATCAAAAATTGACCGCAACCCTAACCGCGCGCCGCAAAACCGCGGCCGGAAAGTTGGAAAAGCGCGTGGAGACGGAGTTGAAGGGCCTCGCCATGGAGCGCACCACGTTTCGCATTGCCCTCCACCCTGCCGCGCCCACGGAGACCGGCGTGGATGCTATCGCGTTTCTGGTTTCTCCCAACGCGGGCGAAGAGCCGCGGCCTCTGGCCAGCGTGGCGTCCGGCGGAGAAATTTCGCGCATCGCCCTGGCGTTGAAAACCTGCCTGGCGCAGCCGTCCCGGGCGGCCGCCGCGCGCCGCACGCTGGTATTCGATGAAGTCGACGCCGGCATCGGCGGCAGCGCCGCGGAAGGCGTGGGACGGCGGCTGAAGAAATTAGCGGAAGCCAACCAAGTGCTCTGCGTGACCCACCTTCCGCAGATCGCCTGCTTCGCCGATCATCACTACGTAGTCGAAAAGCACGAGCGTAACGGCCGCACCATTGCCGGCATCGAAGAGCTCGAAGGCGCTGCGCGCACCCGCGAAATCGGGCGCATGCTGTCGGGTGAGGTGCTCACCGCCGAAGCGTTGAAGAATGCCGAGCGGCTGCTGAAAATGACTTCGGCTTAGTTCTCCGCGTACTCTGCGTCTCCGCGAGAAAATAGTTTTCTTCAGTACAGGTAGTTCAACCTACCTGCACCAGCCCATACCGCCGCTGCCAGTGATTTTGCAAGTAGGCGCGGGCAAGCTCCTTGCCGGCATTGAGGAGCTCGGCGCGCACCCGCGAAATCGGGCGCATGCTGTCGGGTGAGGTGCTCACCGCCGAAGCGTTGAAGAATGCCGAGCGGCTGCTGAAAATGACTTTGGCTTAGTTCTCTGCGCACTCTGCGTCTCTGCGAGAAAATGGTTTGCTTCAGTCCATGTCGTTCAACCTACCTGCACCAGCCCATACCGCCGCTGCCAGTGATTCCGCAAGTAGGCGAGGGCTTGCTCCAGATCGCCGGCAGAAGGCGGATGCGCCAGAAAATCCTGCGCTTCGCGGCGCGCCGTCTCCAGAATCTCCTGGTCGCGCAAAATATTGGCCACGCGCAGGGAAGGAAGGCCGGATTGCTTAGTGCCGAAAAATTCACCCGGACCGCGCAGCTTCAAATCCATCTCGGCGATTTGGAATCCGTCGCCTGTATCCACCAGCGTGCGAATGCGCTCGCGCGCCGTATCGCCCAGCTTCTCCGTCACCAGAATGCAATAGCTCTGCGATGCGCCCCGCCCCACGCGGCCGCGTAATTGGTGCAGCTGCGCCAGGCCGAAGCGCTCGGCCTGCTCGACCACCATCACGGTGGCGTTGGGAACGTCGACGCCGACTTCGATGACCGTAGTCGCCACCAGAATCTGAATTTGCCCCCGCTTGAATTGCTCCATGGCGGCCTCTTTTTGGTCCGCCGGCAGGCGGCCGTGCAGCAATCCCACCGACACTCCGGGAAAGACTTCGCGCGCCAGATGTTCATGCATTTTCTGCGCGGCCTTCATGGCTTGTGTTTCGGATTCCTCGATCACCGGATACACAACATAAGCCTGCCGCCCCAGGTCGATCTGCTCTTTGAGAAAGCTATACACGCGCTCTATGCGATCGGCGGTGACGTGTTTGGTGACGATGGGCTTGCGTCCCGGCGGTAGCTCGTCGATCACCGATACATCCAGATCGCCGTAGAGCGTCAGTGCGAGCGTGCGCGGAATGGGCGTGGCGGTCATCACCAGCACATCCGGATGCGCGCCTTTGGCCAGCAGCCCGAAGCGCTGCATGACGCCGAAGCGGTGCTGCTCGTCCACAATCGCCAGACCCAGGTTGTGGAACTCGACATCCTTTTCGAGCAAGGCGTGCGTGCCCACGGCCACGTGGATCAGGCCTTCGGCCAGCAGTTTTTTCAACTGCGTTTTCTCGCGCCCAGTGAACGATCCCGTGAAAAGGCCGGCTACGTATCCCAGCTTGTTGAGCAGCGGCTTCAGGTACAGGTAGTGTTGAGTGGCAAGAATTTCGGTGGGCGCGAGCAGCGCCGTCTGATACCCATTTTCGACCGCGATGACGGCTGCTTCGGCGGCCACGATGGTTTTTCCGCTGCCCACGTCGCCTTGCAGCAGGCGGCTCATCGGTCGCGGCGCCGCCATGTCCTGCGCGATCTCGCCCAGCACGCGTTTCTGGGCGGCGGTAGGCTTGAACGGCAGCATGGCCTTGATCTTTTCGCGCACGCGCTCATTCAATTGGAAAGCGATGCCCGCTCGCGCCCGCGCTTCGTCTTTCTTGAGCGCCAGGCCCAGCTCAAGCCAGAAGAACTCTTCGAAGATCAGCCGCAGATGCGCCGGAGAGCGAAACGAGTTGAGCAGGCGCAGGTCGGTATCGGGCGGCGGGAAATGGATATCGCGCACGGCGCGCCAGCGGTCCGGAAGCGCAAGCTGCTGCCGCATGGGCACGGGCGGCAAATGATCTTCGAGTGGCGCAAGCGTGTTCAGAATGCGATGGATGAGGGTCCGCAGCAGCCGGGTGTTGAGCTTGGCGACGGCTTCATAAATCGGCACGACGCGGCCCACATGCAGAGCTGCTTCGCCGTCTTCGTCGTCTCCCGACAGCAGCTCGTATTCGGGATGGAGCATGGAAAGCTCGCCGCTGTAACTGTCGAACTCGACCTTGCCATAAAGCGCAATCCGCTGCCCGGGCGCGATTACGTCGCCCAGATACGCGCTGTGAAACCACTTGGCGGCCAGCACGGCGCGTGAAGCGTCCGTGAACGTGGCTTCGAACAGACCTAGATTGCGCCGGCGAAAACCGGCGACGCGCGCCGAAAGCACATCCGCCACCACCGTGGCCATTTCTCCGGGAGCCAGTTGCTTGATGGTCCTGAGATTGCTGCGATCTTCGTAGCGAAACGGAATGTAGCCGAGCAGATCTTCGACCGTAAGCAGCCCCTTGGCCTCCAGCATCGCCGCGCGCGCGGGCCCGACGCCTTTCACATAAGTAAGGGGAGTAGCGAGATCCACGGTAAGCCAACCCAGTGTACAATGCCCGAGTGAAATGCCTTGTGCTTGCGCTTGCCTGTTGCGGATGGATGCTGGCCGCCGATTTGCGGCTCGGCATCATCGGCACCGATACGTCGCACGTCACGGCGTTTACGCAGATTCTCAACGATCCTGAATCGCCGGATCACGTTCCCGGCGCGCGCGTAGTGGCCGCGTTCAAAGGCGGCAGCCCCGATCTGGAATCGAGCGCTACCCGCGTGGACAAATTCGCCGAAGAGCTGCGCGCCAAGTGGCACGTGGAATTCGCCGGCGACATTCCGGCGCTGTGCCGCAAGGTGGACGCGGTGCTGCTCGAAAGCGTGGACGGGCGCGTGCATCTGGAGCAGGTGAAAGCTGTGTTCGCCGCGCGCAAGCCGGTGTTCATCGACAAGCCGCTGGCCGCTACGCTCGAAGACGCGCGCGAAATCGCCCGCCTGGCCAAGCAAGCCGGCGTGCCGTGGTTCAGCGCCTCCAGTTACCGCTTCGGGGAGATCGGTACTTCGCTGAAATTTGCCGATACGATTGGCGCGATTACCTGGGGTCCTGGGCCGCTCGAGGAACATCATCCGCTCGAGCTTGCCTGGTACGCGATCCACCCCATTGAGCTGCTGTATACGCTGATGGGCCGGGGCTGCGAGGAAGTCACGCGCATTTTCACTCCCGACGCCGATGAGATCGTGGGCCGCTGGAAAGGCGGCAGGATTGGCAGCGTGCGCGCGCTGCGCCCGTATGGGCCGGAAGGCGCGATCGTGATTCGCACCAATCAGCAAGTGGTGCGCAGCAGCGCCAAACCGGTGGAGGGCTACCGTCCGCTGCTGGTTGAGATCGTGAAATTTTTCCAGACCCGGCAGCCGCCTGTCTCGAATGAAGAGACGCTGGAAATTTTCGCCTTCATGGACGCGGCGCAGCGCAGCAAAACAGCGGGCGGCCTCCCGATGAAGTTACGATAGGCGGATGCCTCAACTGCTGGAAGGCCAACTCGCTGTCATTTTGGGCATCGCCAACAAATGGAGTATCGCGTACTCGATCGCGCAGGCATTTTCGCGGGAGGGCGCTACGCTGCTGCTCACCTATCTCGGCGAGCACCAGAAGGAAGCGGTAGAATCGCTCGCCGGGGAAATGTCGGTCGCGAAAATTGTTCCCTGCGATGTCACCAGGGAAGACGACCTCACCGCGCTCACCGAGACGCTGCGCTCGCTCGGCCGCCCGCTGCACGCCGCCGTGCACAGCCTGGCGTTCGCCAATCGCGAAGATCTCACGCGGCCGTTTGTTGAGACCGGACGCGGCGGGTTTCTCCTGGCGCAGGAAGTGAGCGCGTATTCGCTGGTGGCGGTGGCGCGCGCCGTCGCGCCGGCGATGACCGCGGGCGGTTCCATCATCACGCTGACCTACGGCGGCTCGACGCGCGTCGTCCCCAATTACAACGTGATGGGCGTGGCCAAAGCCTCGCTCGAGGCCTCGGTGCGCTATCTGGCGAGCGATCTTGGACCGGCCGGAATTCGCGTGAACGCGCTCTCCGCCGGACCAATTAAGACCGCCTCCGCGCGGGCGATCAAAGATTTCTCGACGGTGCTGGATGCCGTGGCGAAACGCGCGCCCCTGCGCCGCAATACCGATCCCGGGGAAGTGGCGGACGCAGCAGTGTTTCTCGCCAGCGGCTTAGGCCGCGGCGTCACCGGGAACATTTTGTTCGTCGATTCGGGGATGCAGATCATGGGGCTGTAACGGGAAGGCATTTCTCGCAGAGGCGCAGAGAACGCAGAGAAAAACTAAAGAAATTAAGAGGTGGTCTTCGTAGTTCTCTGCGCACTCTGCGCCTCTGCGAGAAATGTCTTAGTGTTTCCTCCAACCATCGATCGAAAGCCCGTTGTCTTCCACCCGGTGCAGCAGAATAAACAACGCCACCGCGTAGCCCATATTTAGCGCGACGTCCGCCGAATTCCCTTTGATGGTGAGCCCGATCGTCAACGCAGCAATCAGCAGCCCAGCAGCCGAAGCCGCGAAGCGCGTAAACAGTCCCAGGATCAGCAGCGCCCCGACTGTCACTTCGAAGAACGGCAGAACGATCGAAAAAGCATAGACGCTGGCCGCCGGCAGCCAGGTCTTAGCGAAACCATCCTGGAACCACTTAGCAGTTGCGGCCAAGCCGGCCACGAATTTCCCGATGCCGTAGAAGAGGAACACGCCGCCAACCGTGACCCGCAAGATCGCGTAAGCCAGCCAGCGCGGATTGCTCATCCAGCTACTCCCACTCGATCGTAGCCGGCGGCTTGTGCGTCAGATCGTAGAACACCCCGCAGACGCCTTCGACTGTCAGTAGCTCCGCGGCCATCGCATTGAGCAGCGGGGCTTCCATGCCCACCGATTGCGCCGTCATGCCGTCGACCGAATGCACCGGACGCAGCACCACCGAATCCGGCGCGGCATCGGTGCCGAGCGGAATCAGCACCACCGGAAATTGCCAGATCGTTTTGTCGAAGCCGCTCTCGTGCGAAATCCGGCGCACGATGGCGTCGGCGCGGCGCAGGCGCTCCAACCGGCCCGCGGTCAATGAACTGGCGTGAACTGCAAGCGACGCGAGCGGCGCATGACTGGCCACACGCGCCATCACGCGGTTGATGCCCTGCATGCGATTGATCAGCTCGGTGGCCTCGGCCTGCAGCCTGCCATCGGTTCCAGGGAAGAGGTCGAGCGCCAACACCGGCGCATAGCTGCGCGAATCCCCTTGCACGCCGACCGATCGCACCGGAACGATGAAACCATCGGTTACGCGCTCCAGCGGCTCATTACGCTCAGCGCCCAAGCAGCGTATGGCGAGCCCCGGTCCGGGAAAGGGATGACGATCCAGCAGTTCGTCCGGCAGCCCCAGCTCGCGGCCGATTTCGCGCACCTCATCTTTGTAGAAAGAGCTCAGCGGCTCGACGATGCGCTTGTCCTGTAGCAATCGCTGAATGCCGGCCACCCGGTTGTGATGGGTCTTGATAGTTGCGGCTTTTTCCGTGCCGCCGGATTCGATGGTGTCGGGATAAATCGTCCCCTGCCCCAGAATCCAGTGGCCATCCAGCAAATGCCGCGCTTCGATGATGCGCTCCTGCACCCGCACAAACTCTTCGCCGATAATCTGCCGTTTGGTTTCCGGGTCGCGGACGCCGGCCAGCGGCGTCAGAAACTGCTCAGCCGCCGATTCAATCGAAACCGTGCCTGCGGCGCCCAGCGAATTGAACATGGCGCGCACGAAATCGGTTTCACCCTCGCGCATCAGCCCCGTATCCACATAGACGCCGCGCACGCGCGCCTCGCCCAACGCCCGCAGACACAGCGTGTAGGCCACCGTCGAATCCACGCCGCCGCTCACGAAGAAAAATACGTTGCGCGCGCCCACCGTCTCCCGGATTTGCTGTTCCACCAGCGGAATGCGATGCCGTGGATCCCAATCTTTCACGCAGCCGCAGACGTCGAACAGGAAATTTGCCAGGATGCGCCGGCCCTCGGTGGTATGCACCACTTCCGGATGAAATTGCACGCTGTAGAGGCCGCGCTCAGGCGCAGCCATGGCGGCAATGGCGCAGGTGGACGTGGTCCCCAACTGGGAGAATCCCGGCGGCATGCCCGCAACCGTATCGCGATGGCTCATCCAAATCTGCTGGCGAGCCGGCAATCCCTCGAACAGGGGCGTACGGTTGCCGCCGCCGTCCAGTTCGAGCGTGGCGAAGCCGAATTCCCCCTTCGCGCCCGGCCGCACGTCGCCGCCCAGCAGGTGGGCCATCAGTTGCTGCCCGTAACAGATACCCAGCACCGATTGCCCGCTGCGGAAAATCGCCGGGTCGACCGAAGGGCTGGCCGGATCGTACACGCTCGATGGCCCACCGGAGATGATGAGCCCCTTGCTGCCTTCCAGTTCGGTGGCCGGTGTTTCGCTGGGACGCACTTCCGAATACACACCCAGCTCGCGCACTCTGCGCGCGATCAGGTGGCAATATTGCCCACCCGTGTCCAGAACCGTGATTTGAGGAATCTTGGCTTGAGAAACTGGCGCTGGTGCCGTCACGCTTCTACTTGGTCATCCGTTGCACCAACATCTTCTTGGTGGATTCGAGTAGCGCTTTGGCTTTAGGCAGCGAATCGATGGCCCGGATCACCATGGGATCGTTCTCGATGGTGAACTTCCGGCTTTCATCGAGGCTGAACGCGGTGGTGTACATCTCGCGCTGCAGGTTCTGCTTGATCCAGTCGTGGGTTTGCGTGAACTCGGCCTCGGTGAACTTGATCTCGGGCTGCTTCAGCAGGAAATCGTGGAATTCGGTGACCAGCGCTTCATCCGGAGACCAGCCCTTGGGAAGTTTGGCTTCGCGATTCCCGAAATAGTGCTTGGTGAAGTTGAAGAATGCGTATTTACGAATCAGGTCGCTCTGGAATTTGTCCCACTTGGGAGGCGAGTACTGCTCGTCCGGCGCGATGCCGCCGCCGCCGTAGACTGTGC
Organism: Candidatus Solibacter usitatus; assembly: GCA_016185465.1. Taxonomy (GTDB): domain Bacteria; phylum Acidobacteriota; class Terriglobia; order Bryobacterales; family Bryobacteraceae; genus JACPNO01. The sequence continues at coordinate 29,807 of JACPNO010000085.1, read as the reverse complement.
GCCCGCCCTCGGTCATCTTGACGTCCAGCGGATTTCGCGTGGCGGTGTCCTTGCGATAGTAATAATCGAAGAACGACGTGTTGGTGTAATCGCGCTGAATCAGGCGTCCGCTGGGCGTATAGTATTTCGCGGTGGTGAGCGCCAGGCCGGAATTTTCCGCCAGCGGATACACAGTCTGAACCAGCCCCTTGCCGAAAGTGTTGTCGCCCAGGATCCAGGCGCGGTCGTGATCCTGCAATGCGCCGGCGACGATTTCCGCCGCCGATGCCGAGTAGCGGTTCACCAGCACCACGATCGGATAATCGCGGCCGCCGTTGCCGTGCCGCGCGGTGTAAGTTTTTTCGGCAGAGGCGCGTCCGCGATGGGAAACGATGGTCTGTCCCTTTGTCAGGAACTTGTCGGCCACGGCAACGCCTTCGTTCAACAGCCCGCCGGGATTTTCCCGCAAGTCGACAATCAGCCCCTTGATCGAGTTCTCGCCCAGCCCTTTCAATGCAGCTTCGAGCTCATGGCTGGTGTTTTCGTTGAACTGATCGATATCCACGTAGGCGACGCCCGATTTCAACCACAGCCCGTCCTGCACGCTCTTGCGCGAAATCTCATCGCGAATGACGTTAAACGTCAGCGGTTTTTCCACACCGTCGCGCATGATGACGATCTGCACCGGCGTTCCCCGGGGGCCTTTCAACAAATCGGCGACTTCGGTGGTGTTCAAATTGTCGGTCTTTTTATCGTTGACCTCGATGATCACGTCGCCCGGCCGCAGCCCTGCGCGGTAGGCAGGCGATCCGGCGAATGGCGCCAGTACGATGGTTTTGCCGTTGCGCGGCTGCACCTGCATGCCCACGCCGTAGTAGTGACCCTTCTGCTCTTCGCGCAGCAACTGGAAATCGCGCGGATCGAAGAAATTGGAGTGCGGATCAAGGGTGCGCAGCATTCCGGGCACGGCGCCCTTGTAGATGGCCTTATCGGGAACCAGCGTATCGGCGAAATTCTCTTCAATGAGCTGGTAAAACTTGGTGAAGGTTTTCAGACTGGCGCGGACGCCATCTTCATCGGAAGCGGCGGCAGCCACTTCAATGCGCGGCCCGAAAATGCCGCCTAGAATTGCGCTTAAAACTATGATTGAAAGGAAATAGGGAAACCGGCGACGGGTATTGGCCATTCCGCGAACCATCCTTGACTCCAGTATAGCGTGGAGCGCGCGATTGCCGCTGAGCCTGCGCGATTCCACGGCGCTGCGAGTAGTGGGGCAGGTCCTCGACCTGCCGTTTGAAAATTGAGGGCATTTGCGATCGAGCTGGCAACAGCCCGACGTTGTTCTTTGGCATGTCGGGGACCTGCCTCATTAGTTTCAGAGCCGCGACCACAGGGAGCGGTTGTCGACCTTTTTTCAATACCTACTTGGCCGCGGCCACTTCAATCACCGCGCGCCACAGGAACTCAGCCAGCTTTTCGAGGGAACTGACGGCCAGGCGCTCGTCGTCGGCATGCGCGCCTCCCAAGCCGCTTTCCGCCTCGTCCACCAGCGGTCCAAAGCCGTAGGCTTGCACGCCGCGGACGCGCAGCGCCGACAAATCGGTCGCGCCCGTCAGCATGGAAGGCAGGGTGATCGCCCCACTGTACATTTTCCGTTGCACGCGCTCGAGAGCGCGAAACATTTCGCTATCCAGGCGCGAAGGCGGGCAGGCCGGGCGGCGTCCGGCGCGCGAATCGATCACATCCACGGTGGGATCGGCGATCACGCGGCGAATCTCCCCCAGCAGCTTTTCAAAGTTCTCGTCCGGCAGCGCGCGCACGTCCAGAGAGGCTTCCGCTTCGGCCGGAATCACGTTGAGCCGGAAGCCGCCTTTGATGATGGTGGGCGTGACGGAAGTCCGCATCATGGAGTAATGTCCCAGCTCATGCTCCTTGAAGTATTTCTCGATTTCAGCCTGCTTGGACTTATCCCCTACGTGGTTGTAGCGGTAAGCTTCCTCGGGCTGACTGATGGCGGCCAGGCGCTGGAAATACATTCGCGTGGTTTCGTTCAACCGCGCCGGCGGCTGCCAGGCGCCGAATTTGGCTACCGCCGCGGCCAGTCGCACGATGGGGTTATCCGGCCGCGGCCGTGATCCGTGTCCGGCCAGGCCGCGCGCGACCAGTCGCAAGGCCCGCGGCACCTTCTCGGTGGTGGTGATCTCGACGAAGCGCACTTTGCCGCCGCGCGAGGAAACGTAGCCGCCCTCCGAGAGCGCGAATTCGGCTTCGATGTCGTTCCAGTGATGCTCCACCATGAAGTCGATACCCACGCGCGACGTGCCTTCTTCACCGGCTTCCGCCAGAAAAATCACGTCCCGGTCGAGCTTCACGCGGTTGCGCTTCAGCAGCAGCATGGTCATCAGGCACGCTGCCAGGTTGTCTTTATCGTCCTGGGCGCCGCGCCCGTAGATGTAGCCGTCCTTGCGAATGGCCGCAAACGGGTCGACCGACCATTTTTCACGCAGCACGCCGATCACATCGGTGTGCGCCATCAGCAGCAAAGGCTTTTTTGCGCCATTGCCCTTGATGCGGGCCACCAGATTGGCGCGGTCCGGGTCGAGCGAGTGCAATTGAACCGCAATGCCCTCGCGCTCCAGAACTGCTTTGAGGTAGTTGGCAGCCTTGGTTTCGTTACCCGGCGGGTTGCTGGTATCGAAGCGCAGCAGGTTGGTGTAGTGCTCGACGGTTTCGGCGGAGACCTTGGCCCAGTGGATCGGGTAGCGCTCATCGCCGGCCCACAGCGCGCCGGCCAGCAGAAAAACGAGAACCGGCGCCTGCCTAGAGGGGAATGTTGCCATGTTTCTTTCTGGGCATGGTGTCCACCTTGTTCTCCAGCATGCGCAGACCCTGGATGACGCGGGGGCGGGTTTCGTGCGGTTCGATGACGTCGTCGACAAATCCGCGCTCCGCGGCGACGAACGGATTGGCGAATCGCTCGCGGAATTCGGCGATTTTTTGCAGGCGCACCGCTTCGCTATCGGCCGCGGCGGCGAGTTCACGCCGGTAGACGATGTTCACGGCGCCCTCCGGCCCCATCACCGCGATTTCGGCGGTCGGGTACGCCAGGTTGATATCGGTGCGCAGATGTTTCGACCCCATCACGCAGTAGGCGCCGCCGTAGGCTTTGCGCGTGATGATGGTGATCTTGGGGACCGTCGCCTCCGCATAGGCGTACAGCAACTTCGCGCCGTGACGGATGATGCCGCCGAATTCCTGCTCCGTGCCCGGCAGAAATCCAGGTACATCTTCGAACGTCAGGATCGGAATGTTGAACGCATCGCAGAAACGCACGAAGCGGGCGCCTTTCACCGAGGAATTGATGTCCAGGCACCCTGCCAGGAACGCCGGCTGGTTGGCGACGATGCCTACCGGCCTTCCGTCCATGCGCGCGAACCCGACTACGATGTTCTGGGCGTAGTGTTCGTGCACCTCAAAAAAGTAGCCTTCATCCACCACCCGGCGGATGACGTCCTTGATGTCATAGGGCTGGTTGGACTCTTCCGGCACCAGCGTATCGAGCTCGGGATCCATGCGGTTCACCGGGTCCGTGCAGGGCCGCCGCGGCGGATCTTCCCGATTGTTTGCCGGCAGGAAACTCAGCAGTTCGCGGATGGTCCGCAGGCATTCGGCGTCGTCATGGGAGACGAAGTGGCCCACGCCGCTGATGGAATTGTGGGTCATCGACCCGCCCAGGCGCTCTTTGGTGACGTCCTCGTGGGTCACAGTCTTGATGACGTCCGGACCGGTGACGAACATGTAGCTGGTCTGGTCCACCATGAAGACGAAATCGGTGATGGCGGGTGAATAGACGGCGCCGCCGGCGCACGGGCCCATGATGGCCGAGATTTGCGGGATCACGCCGGAAGCCAGCGTGTTGCGCAGGAAGATGTCGGCATAGCCCCCCAGCGACAGCACGCCTTCCTGGATGCGCGCGCCGCCGGAATCATTCAAACCGATCACTGGCGCGCCATTTTTCAGCGCCATGTCCATCACTTTGCAAATCTTTTGCGCGTTGGCTTCGGACAGGGATCCGCCAAAAACCGTGAAATCCTGAGCGAAGACGTAAACCAGGCGCCCATCGATGCGTCCGTAGCCGGTGATGAAGCCGTCGCCGGGGACGGTCTGGGCTTCCATGCCAAAATCGCGGCAGCGGTGGGCAACCAGCTTGTCGAGCTCTTCGAACGATTTTTCGTCGAGCAGCAGCTCAATACGCTCGCGGGCCGAAAGTTTGCCTTCCTGGTGCTGCCTCTGCTGGCGCGCCTCGCCTCCGCCCAATTCGGCGGCTGCGTGACGGCGTCGGACTTCCTCGAATCGATCCATGATTTGAATTCCTACTGTAGCGCATGCCTGCGCGTCCAACGGAATGCTACCCTAAGTGAAAGAGGCTAGAGGATTCGAATGAAACTCCAACGTAGCATCCCCCTGCTGGCTGTGTGCGCCTTGTGTCTGCCTTTGTCCCAAGCCGATGAAGGCATGTGGCTTTTCAACAACCCACCGCTTAAAGTGCTCAAAGATAAGTACAAGTTTGAGCCCTCCCCGGCGTGGCTCGAGCATCTGCGCAAGTCCTCCGTGCGCTTCAACAATGGCGGCTCGGGATCCTTCGTGTCGGCCAACGGCCTCGTTATGACCAACCATCACGTGGGTGCCGATTGCCTGGCGAAAATCAGCAGCAAGGAGAAAGACTTCGTCAAGATCGGCTTCGAGGCCAAAGGCAACGGTGATGAGCCCAAGTGCGTCGATCTCGAGCTCAACGTGCTGATGACCCTGGACGACGTCACGGAGCGCGTGACGGCCGCCGTAAAGCCCGGCATGGACTCCGCCGCCGCCGAGAAAGCCCGCCGCGCCGCCATCAACAATCTGGAGAAAGAGTCTTCCGACAAGACCGGCCTGCGCAGCGACGTGGTCACGCTGTATAACGGCGGCCAATATCACTTGTACGGTTACAAGAAATACACCGACGTCCGCCTGGTTTTTGCGCCGCCTAAAGCGATCGCATTCTTCGGCGGCGATCCTGACAACTTCGAATACCCGCGCTATGACCTGGATGTTTGCTTCTTCCGCGTGTACGAAGCCGACAAACCGGTGAAAATCGAGCACTTCCTGAAATGGAGCGAAGCGGGCGCGAGCGAAGGGGAATTGATCTTCGTCTCCGGGCATCCCGGCCGGACCGAGCGCCTGGATACCGTCGCTCACCTGGAATACCAGCGCGACCGCGTGAATCCCGATAGCTTAAACCTGCTGCGCCGCCTGGAAGTGCTTCTCAAGGGCTACGCCGACCGCAGCTTCGAGAACGCGCGACGCGCCGAAGACGACTTGTTCGGCGTCCAGAATAGCCGCAAAGCCCGCCTGGGCATGCTGGCCGGCTTGCAGGATCCCGTCATCATGGACAAGAAGCGCGCCGAGGAGAAAGCTCTGCAGGCCGCCGTCAACAAAGATCCCAAGTTGAAAGCCGCCTACGGCGATGCCTGGGACCAGGTGGCCGGTTCGCTCAAAACGCTGGTGAAAATCCGCGAGGAGTACAACCTGGTGGAGCGCGCGCGCGCGTTTAACAGCGATCTGTACGCGATTGCTCTCCGTCTGGTGCGCATGGCGGAAGAAGGCGCCAAACCCAATGCCGAACGCCTGCGCGAATATTCGGCCGCCGGTATGGACTCGCTCAAAATGCAGTTATTCTCCGAAGCCCCGATCTACGAAGATCTGGAAACGGTGAAGCTGGCCGATTCACTCGGCATGATGGTCGAAGTGCTGGGCGCTGAAAACGAGCTGGTGAAGAAGGTGCTGGCCGGCAAATCGCCGCGCGATCGCGCTGCGGAGCTGATCCAGGGCACCAAACTCAAGGACGTGGCGGTTCGCAAACGGCTGGCCGAGGGCGGCCTCGAAGCGATCAACGCCTCAACGGATCCGATGATTCAGCTGGCGAAATTGGTTGACCCCGCCGGCCGCCGTGTTCGCCGGACCGTCGAGCAACAGGTGGATGAGCCGCAGCGGCAAGCCTACGCCAAGATCGCCAAGGCCCGTTTTGCGGTCTATGGTTCCACCGTCTATCCGGACGCGACCTTCACCCTGCGGCTGGCTTTTGGCGAAGCCAAGGGTTATACCGAAGCCGGCAAAAAGGTTCCCTGGTCCACCACCCTGGGCGGCACCTATGCCCATGCCGAGATGCACGGCAACAAAGAGCCGTTCGAGTTGCCCAAAGTCTGGACCGAGCGGATGGGGCAGGTCAATCTTGCGACCCCGTACAACTTCGTCAGCACGGCCGATATTATCGGCGGCAATTCCGGGAGTCCGGTAGTGAACCGGAAGGGCGAGGTGGTGGGCATCATTTTCGACGGGAACCTGCAATCGCTGGTACTGGACTACATTTACGATGACCAGGAGTCGCGAGCAGTGTCGGTGCACTCGGCGGGAATCATCGAAGCGCTGCGGAAAATTCATCAGGCGAACCGGTTGGTGGAAGAACTGACGGGAAAAAACCTTTAAGAATTCTCGCAGGGACGCAGAGAACTACCAAAAACTTTTTTGTTTCTTAAGATTTTCTCTGCGTTCTCTGCGCCTCTGCGAGAAATGTGTTTGGGTTCACTGTTTCAGCTCAAACCGCCCATCCGGCAGCAGGCTATAAGTCTGTCCCCGCCAGTGAATCGTACTCCCAAAGAAGCCGGCGATCCACACCAGCGCGCTGAGCAGGTCCTGTATGGGGATCATCCACCAGTTGCGCCCCGTGGTGGAATCGTGGAGCACCCATCCGGCCACGACCGCCGCCGAAGCCCCGCGAGCGGCTAACGCGACTGCCGCCAGCCCCCACCAATGCGGGCGGACGGCGCATGCGGCCAGCGCCAGCGGCAGCGAATGCGCAAACACCTGCCCGACGTAGCCGGCCGGCCGCGACCGCCGCGTGCTGCGCGCCCATCGCAGGCGATGAACCAGGTTCGGCCAAAACCGCTGGCTGCCAATGCGATGCTCGATGCGCTCGCAGGAAAGCACCACCGAGGCGCCGGATGCGGCAACGCGTTTTCCGAGCACGAAATCTTCAGCCAGGTAATTCTTTAGGTGATCGAAGCCGCGGATTTTTTCCAGCACCTGCCGGCGGATGGCAAGCGTCGGCCCGAGCGCAAAATCCATCCCGTTCAGGAATCGCTGGGTGAGGACCCCTCCCAGAAACTCCGTGTTCAGGCCGATGGCCTCCAGCTGGCTCCAGATGCTGGCGCCCGCTACTGCGCGGTAGGGGCAGGTGACCACGCCCACGGACGGGTCCTGAAACTCGCGTGCCACGGTTTCGAGCAGCCGGCGCGAAACCCGAATGTCGCTGTCGCTCATCACCAGAATGTCGTGGCGGGCGAGTTTCACCATGGCCTCCAGCTTAAAAACCTTGGAGTTGGGGTAAGGCGGGTGCCCGGTCACAACCAATTGCGCCTGCACGGCGGGGAATTCGCGCTGTAGTTTTTCGACGATCGCAACCGCCGGGTCGTCTGCGTGCCGCACCGCCAGCAGAATCTCAAATTCGCCGTATTGCTGGGTGAAAAAGCTGCGTAGATTTTCTTCCAGGCCTTCGTCCACGCCGGCCAGCGGTTTCAGAACGCTGATGGGAATTACTCGCGCCAGCGCGGGCGGGGCGGCCCGCACATAGCTTCGCGCCGCCGGAATGGTCAGCAGCGCGTAGGCCACCGACCCGGCGAGAAGAATAAGCAGGATTGCGCTGGTAAGTTCCAAAGTCTCAGGTTATCGCAGCAGGCTACTCCGCTGCATAGTAGCCGGCGCGCGCCCGGATGGTAGCGCCGCGCAGCTTGCCCGGAGCTTGGGGTGAAAACTCCACGCGCACGTGGCGGTAAGCGCCGGGCGCAGCGGCCGGAGCCGCGTACTGTATGCTGTAGCGCGCGCGGATGCGCTCAATCATTTGCGGGAACGAATCGCCGATCTTGCCGGCCTCGACCGCCTCGCCGCCGGTCTGCTCCGCCAGCTTGAAGATGTTGGACGGCGTGAAATCCGAATTGGTAAAGCGCGCCGGCCGCGGCGGAGCGGGACGCTTCTGCTTGCCGATCAGGATGCCATTCAGCACGGCGTCGGCGGCGTACAGCTGGCGGATCACTTCTTCGTCCGGCACCAGGTAATTGAGGCTCACGTTATCGGTGACGATCAGCACCGCCCGCCGTCCACGCGGCTTCTGCTCTTGCAAATAGTGCGCCGTGGCGACCACGGCGACGTTGATGGCGGTGCCGCTGCCTAGTTTGCGCGTGTTCACGGCATCGTGCATTTCTTCTTCCACCGCTCGCAAATCCTCGGTGAGCGGCTGGCGGATTTCAGCGCTGCGCGCGAACAGCGCTACCGCCACCCGATCGCCGGCGTAGAGCTGCTTGAGCGAGGCGCGCGCCGCATCGGCCAATAACTCCAGGTGGCGATACATGCTGCCGCTGACGTCCAGCAGCAGCACCAGGTCGAGCGGCTCGGTTTCGCGTCCGAAATACGCGATCTGCCGCGGTTGTCCCTCGTCGAGAATTTGAAAATCGGAAGCCTGCAATCCGCCCACGATGCGCCCGCTGCGATCCAGCACCTGCGCGTCCACCTTAACCAGCGAAATGCCGCCGCGGAACGTGGCTTCCTGCCAGGCGGAAGCCGCGCCGGCTAGTAGTAGGATGAGAGCGGGCGTGATGAAAAACATTATCGTGGGCACCGCCGGCCACATCGACCACGGCAAAACCGCGCTGGTGAAGGCGCTCACCGGCATCGACGCCGACCGGCTGGAAGAGGAAAAACGGCGCGGCATCACCATCGACATCGGCTTCGCACATCTGCAATTGACGCCACAGCTTCGCCTGGGTTTCATCGATGTGCCGGGCCACGAGCGCTTTGTCAAAAATATGCTGGCCGGCGTGGGCGGCATCGACCTGGTGCTGTTCGTGATTGCGGCTGAAGAATCCATCAAGCCGCAAACCCGCGAGCATTTCGATATTTGCCGCCTGCTGCGAATTTCCCAGGGCATCGTGGTGCTGACCAAGGCCGACTTGGTGGACCGCGACATTCTGGACCTGGTGCGCCTGGAGGTGGAGGAGTTCGTCGCGCGCTCGTTCCTGGCGGGCGCGCCTATTATTCCGGTGAGTTCTACCACCGGCGCGGGGATTTCCGAATTGCGGGCGGCGCTGACAGAAGCTGCGGGAAATGCAGCCGAAAAAAGTGCGGCGGGCCATTTCCGCCTGCCCATCGACCGCGCTTTTTCCGCCAAGGGATTCGGCACCGTGATCACGGGCACATTGATTTCAGGCGCCGTAAACCGAGAGGAGGAAGTTGAACTGTACCCTACCGGCCGGAGGCTGCGCGTGCGCGGCGTGCAAGTGTACGGAAAACCGGCCGACCGCGCGGCCGCCGGCCAGCGAACCGCGCTGAACCTGGCCGATATCGAACCCAGCGAAATCTTGCGCGGCATGGTGCTGGCGCCGCCGGGACGATTCGCGGCCACGCGCCTTCTGGATTGCCGCCTGGATCTGCTGCCCTCCGCCAAGCCCTTGAAGCACCGCGCCCCGGTGCATTTTCACGCCGGCACCGCGGAAATTGAAGCCGAGGTCCGGCTGCTGGGCGGGGCTGCGGTTTTGCAACCCGGCCAGAGCGCGGTGGCGCGGCTGGTGCTCAAGGAGCCGGCCCTGCTGCTGCCCGGCGATCGCTTCATCATTCGCAAGTTTTCCCCTGTGGTCACGATTGGCGGCGGCGTGGTGCTCGACACCGGCGGCGTGCGTTACCGCAAGGCGGACGATCCCTTGGCCCGGCTCAAGATCCTGGCCGAAGCCCCAGCGGCCGAGCGCGTGGCGTTGCTGGTACGGGAATCCGGCTACGGCATCGGCCTGGCGCAGCTGGTTTCGCGTACAGGTCTTTCGGAAAAAGACCTGGACGCCATCGCGCGCGCCGGCGCATTCGTGGTGATCCGCCAGCCGCAGCCGTGGCTGATTGATCGCGCCTGGTTTCAATCCGCCCGCGACCGGATCACGGCGGCGGTGCGTGAATTCCATCGCAAGAATCCTCTGCAGCCTGGCATTGCCAAACAGGAATTGCGGGGGCGCGAGCTTCCCAAAGCGCAGCCCTTTGTATTCGACGCGCTGCTGGGGGATGCCAAGGATCTCGCCGCCGAAGGCGAGACCGTTCGCCTGCGGACGCACCGCCTGGTGCTGCAGCAGGATGAAGAGCAGGCGCGCACGGCGATCGAACGCGCTTTCGAGCAGGCTGGCCTCGCGGTGCCGGCTGTTGCGGAAGTGCTGGCCAAATCCGGAGTGGAAACCGCGCGGGCGCGCTCGCTACTGCAAATTCTGATTCGCGACAAGCGCCTGGTGCGGGTTTCGGAGGAACTGGTGTTTCATCACTCGGCGATTGCTCAGCTGCGCGCGCTGCTGGCCGCGCGCAAGGCCGAGCGCTTCAACGTGGCGGCGTTCAAGGATTGGACGGGGATCTCACGCAAGTACGCCATCCCGCTGCTGGAGTATCTGGACCGTGAGCGGGTGACGCGCAGAGAAGGCGATGAGCGGCTGGTGCTGTAGGAACAGTGGGGCAGGTCCCCGACCTGCCAAAACACGCAACAGCATCCGAATCGGCAGGTCGGGGACCTGCCCCACTTAATCCGAAATGATTTCTTCACCCGGCAGGATGGGCGCTGTTCGCGGCAGTTCGCCTTTGCGCGCCAGATTTCCGATGAACGCCAGGATCGCCGTGAAAACCGCCAGCTTGACGGCGTCGCCGATTCGGCTGCGGGGCAGCAATTTCCAAAGCACGCCCAACACCGGCTGCGCGATCGAGACCGCCCACACGGTCCCGTAGAAATAGCGGCGCTCGTGGCCTTCGCCTTGCGTCGACGGCTTCACGCGCGGCAGCCTGCCCACCGCGCCCGCCAGCCAAATCGCGCCGGCCAGCGGAAAATATCCGTAAACGTAAATCTGCCGCAGAACCCACTTGCCGGTGACCACCGCCACGGCCAGTCCCAAGGCATTGAGCAGCGCAAAGCTCAACGCCGCGCTCCAGGCGAAGGTGTAGCAAACGCGCCGGTAAAGCGGGTTTGGCTTGTCCTCGGTAAAGCGCAGAATGTACGGCCGGGGCTCGACGCCGGGCAGCCGTCCGCGCAGCCCGGCTATGCCGGTCGCAAGCAACACCAAGCCCAGCCAGGCGGCGCTGCGCTGGTCGAAGCCGTGCTCGATCAGATCAAATGTAAGCGGTCCGGGCGCGATGAGAAAGACGAAGATCCAGATGGGCCAATGGGCCAGCCGGTAGTGGACTTTATTTCGTTCACGGAATTTGGGCCGGAAGGGAGCAGGCGGCAAGGTCCTAGCTTAACAAGTTGAAGTAAACCTTATATAGCCGTAACGTCCGGACGCCGTGAATCGCCACTCTTAATGCTGCAGACTCCGCGTGGCGCGGTAAACTGGTTATAACGAAGCCGGGAGTTGCCACAGTAATCAGGGCCATGAAAATCGGAATCATTCGAGAAACGTTTCCAGGGGAACGGCGCGTCGCGATGGCGCCGAAGGCCATGGACGTCCTGGCCAAGAGCGGGGTCGAGTTTTTGGTTGAGGCCTCGGCCGGATTGCAGGCCGGATTCCGGGACGAGGAATACCGGGGAAAGGGCGCGCGCATCGAACCGGAGCGCGCCGCCGTGATTGAAGCGGCGGACGTGATTTTGCAAGTGCGAACTCTGGGCGCCAATCCCGTGGAGGGCCGCGCGGATCTCAGCTTGTTGCGCCAGGGACAAGTGCTCATCGGGTTTTGCGAAGCCTTGACCGCTCCACGCGCATGCGCGGATTTGGCGGCGCGCGGTTTGACCACTTTCGCCATGGAACTGATGCCGCGCATCACCAGGGCGCAGAGCATGGATGCGTTGTCTTCGATGGCGACGGTGGCGGGGTACCGCGCGGTTCTGCTGGCGGCGGAAGCTCTGCCGCGTTTATTTCCCATGCTCATGACGGCTGCCGGCACCATTGCGCCGGCGCGCGTGTTTGTTTTGGGTGCGGGCGTGGCCGGGCTGCAGGCGATTGCCACCGCTCGGCGCCTCGGCGCCGTGGTCAGCGGCTACGATTTGCGGCCCGCGGTTCGCGAGCAAGTGGAGAGCCTGGGCGCGAAGTTTGTCCAGTTATCGGTGGACGGCGCGGGCGCCGAAGACCAAGGCGGCTACGCCAAGGCAATGGGCGAGGATTTTTACCGGCGGCAGCGCGACCTCATCGCCGCCGTCGCGCGCGAGCAGGATGTCATCATCACCACCGCCGCCGTGCCAGGCCAGAAAGCGCCGGTGCTGATTACGGCGGAAATGGTGCGCAGCATGGCCCCCGGCTCGGTGGTGGTGGATTTGGCGGCGGAGCGCGGCGGCAATTGCGAGCTGACGCGGGCGGGGGAAACGGTGGTCGACTGCGGCGTCACTGTGCTGGGACCGCTGAATCTGGCGTCGGCCGCGCCTTATCATGCCAGTCAAATGTATGCCCGCAACATCGCGACTTTCTTAAAGCACTTGATACAGAACGGCAATCTGGCGGTGAATTTCGATGACGAGATCACGCTCGAAACGCTGGTGACGTACGGCGGCGAGGTCCTGCATCCGCGCGTGCGCCAGGCAATGGGATTGGGTCCGGCGGCCGTCGCCGAGCTGGTTGGGAAAGGCGTCTAAGCCATGCAATCGCTCGAACTGAGCGTGTACGTGTTCATGCTTGCCGCCTTCCTGGGCTTTGAGCTGATCCGCCGTGTCTCTCCGCTGCTGCACACGCCGCTGATGTCGCTCACCAACGCCATCTCGGCCATCGCCGTAGTGGGCGCGATTTTGATCACGGGAGAAAAAGACGCTTCCACGCTGAGCCGCGTGCTGGGATTTATCGCCGTCACGGCATCCACGCTCAACGTAGTGAGCGGATTTCTCATCACCGACCGCATGCTCAAGATGTTCAAGAAGCGCGAGCCGCGCAAGCCATGATGGAGAACGTCGTCGGGCTCGCCTACATCGTCGCTGCCGGACTCTTCGTGCTCGCCCTGAAGTGGATGAGCGCTCCGGCCACCGCGCGGCGCGGCGTCTTTGCCGGCGAAATCGGCATGCTGCTGGCCATCGTGGGGACGCTGCTGCGCCACGAAGTGATCGACTACCAGTGGATTCTGGTGGCTTTCTTTCTGGGCTCGGCGATCGGCATACCGCTCGCCTACCTGATGCCCATGACCGCCGTTCCGCAGCGCACGGCGATCTCTCACGCATTCGGCGCGCTGGCCGCTGCCCTGGTGGGCACCGCGGAATATTACCGGCAGACTCCGCACGGATTCATCATGGGGGCGCTGGTGTTCGAAACGCTGTTGGGCTTTGTCACGTTCACCGCGAGCTTAATGGCCTTCGGCAAGCTGCAGGAAATTCTTCCCACACGCCCCATCACTTACCGCAATCAGAACGTGATCAACCTGATGCTGCTGGGCTCCGCCGTGGTGCTAGGGGTGCTGCTGGTAATTTCGCCCGAGCAGCGTTGGATGTTTCCCATCTTCATCACGCTGGCAATGCTGTTCGGCGTGCTGCTGATCATCCCGATTGGCGGCGCCGACATGCCCACCGTCATCGCTCTGCTGAATTCGTACGCGGGTCTCTCGGCCAGCGCCATGGGGTTCGTGCTGGGCAACAATCTGCTGGTGATCGCCGGAGCACTCGACGGATCGTCGGGATTCATTCTGTCGGTGATCATGTGCCGGGCCATGAACCGGTCGTTCACCAATGTTTTGTTCGGGGCGTTCGGGCAGGTGCAGGTGAGCGCGGCCGCGGAGGCGCAGGAGCGCCCGGTCCATTCCGCCACCCATGAAGAAGCCGCTTCGCTGCTGGATGCCGCCAGCCGCGTGATCATCGTTCCGGGGTACGGCCTGGCGGTGGCGCAGGCGCAGCACAAAGTGCGCGAGCTTTACGATCTGCTTACCAAGCGCGGCGTGGATGTTAGCTTCGCGATTCATCCGGTGGCGGGGCGTATGCCGGGCCACATGAACGTGCTGCTGGCGGAAGTCGATATCCCCTACGACAAGCTGTTTGAAATGGACGACATCAACTCCGAGTTTGCGCAAGCCGATGTCGCGCTCGTCATTGGAGCCAACGATGTGACCAATCCCGCCGCGCGTCACGACCGCAGCAGCCCGATTTTCGGCATGCCGATTCTGGATGTCGATCACGCCCGCACGGTGATGGTGATCAAACGCGGCATGAGTCCCGGGTTCGCCGGCATCGACAATGAACTGTACTACATGGACAAGACTCTGATGCTGTTCGGCGACGCCAAAGCCTTCCTGGCGGGAATTATCAAAGAAATGCCGGTGCCGGCGCGGGTGTAGCCTACAGGCAAACCGGCAGTCTCATCCGCTCAAGACACGTCGCGCCCACGCCCGAACACGCGTTCGAAGGAATACCGGGCGGAGAATCCACGCGTCTTTGTGGTTAGGGTAGGGCAACGTTTCAAAGGTGAAGTCGCCACCTGTTCCGGCCGCTTCGAGGTACCGGCGAGTTTCCTCAATCGATCCGACATATTGTGGTTGTGGGTGCCCCACACTGACCCATCCTTCTTCGTTGCCGGACTTCTCGTGACTGATAAACTGCGGTCGACCGCCGAGGCGCTGAAGTCTCAGCAGAGCAGAATCCCGGTCGGAGGCCGGATAGGGCCACCTGTGCACGCCGTCGTAGTGGCTGTGGCAGAAAAAACCCCGCCATAGCTTTGCTATCGCGTCATCATGGAGGCCAATGTAATTACACGCAAGAGAACCCCTGGAAAAGCCGCACAGCAGCACTCTTTGCCGATCTCCTCCGAATTGCGAACACGTCACCTCCACCGCCCGGCGGCAGTAATCCACGGTCTCCTCGACATTTCCGAACCAGGTTGGGGCGACTTTATTATTCTCAAGAAAGGGCAGCGACAGCCACAGAAATTCGCGGCCACCCGACAGGCCATAGCCCAGCACAGTGTCTTCGGGAGTGCCGCTCTCAACCGAAACGCCCGGGGGGTGTGTATTAAAGGGTCCGGGTCCATTGCCAGGGTATTCCACAATCAACGGAAAACTGGCGCCTCGCTTCCAATCCTCGGGCAAAAACAGAATGTGGTATGGCCCCGGGCCGCCGATGCGCACTCTGGCGCCTGGGGCCGGATCGCCTTGTTTGATGCCTGGCACAACCAAATCCGGTGGTACCCATCCGATGTCGGGAAAACGGAGGCGAAAATTGGTGCGGTTCTGAAAGAGAAACGGTATGAAGTGACGTCGGGTCATCGGGCCACAATCAATGGATGCGTCCGCAGGCGCCCACGGACAGTGCGCGGTGCTCGTCAATCAAGCATACGTCAAGCAGCAATGCAGCCGCCGAGCGAAGAGAGATCCAGGGAACTGGGAAACCGCTCCCTCTGGTCGCGGCTCAGATTGGGCGTATTGCGGTCACACTTGCTTACAGAGCCGCGACCAGAGGGAGCGGTTTCGGACAAACCTGCTAGACTGTGTGCAGGCTTTTCTGTTTGAGAAAGCGCGCCCTCGTGACCGGCATCACGGGCCAGGATGGGTGTTACCTCACCGAATTCCTCCTAGGGCAACACTACGAGGTTCACGGTCTTGTTCGCCGGAGCAGCAGTTTCAATACCGCCAGGCTGAATCACCTTTACCGGGACGTTCACGACCCGTCGGCGAATCTTATTCTCCATCATGGCGACTTACTCGACGGCAGTTCGCTAAGACGGGTTTTGTCGACCGTCGAGCCGGTCGAAGTATATAACTTAGCGGCGCAATCCCACGTCCGCATATCGTTTGAAGAGCCGGAATATACCGCCGACGTGGTAGCTACCGGAACCTTGCGGCTGCTCGAAGCCATGCGGGATTATTCCTCGCTGAGTAAACCCATGCGCCTGTATCAGGCGAGTTCATCGGAGATGTTTGGCTGCGCGCCATCTCCCCAGAACGAGGTCACGCCATTTCATCCGCGCAGCCCCTACGGAGTGGCCAAAGCAGCCGCTCATTTTCAGTGCGTGAATTATCGCGAAGCGTACGGGATGTTTATCTGTTGTGGAATCCTGTTTAACCATGAATCTCCGCAGCGCGGCGAGACATTCGTTACGCGCAAGATTACGCGGGCGCTAACCCGTATCAAGCTCGGCCTGCAGGAGCATGTCTACCTAGGGAATCTTGAAGCTCGCCGGGACTGGGGTTTTGCGGGAGACTACGTCGAGGCCATGTGGCTGATGTTACAGCAATCGGAGCCGGACGACTTCGTCATTGCCACCGGACAATCGTTTTCCGTGCGGGATTTTCTGGATGAAGCCGCGTGCCAGCTCGGGCTCGACTGGGGACCTCATGTCAAGATTGATTCGCGCTATTTCAGGCCGGCCGAGGTCGATTTCTTGCAAGGCGATGCCAGCAAAGCCCGGCGCGTGTTGGGCTGGTCTCCCAAAGTCGGGTTCCAGCAGTTGGTCGGCATGATGGTCGAGCGCGATTTGGAGCTTGCCAGGCAGGAGGCTACCTTGATCGGCGCCGGACATGCCGTGTCATAGAGCTGCGTGATGCTCAAGGACAGCAGGATCTATGTTGCGGGACACACAGGTTTGGCCGGTTCCGCCATCATGCGTAAACTCTCCAGCGAGAATTACGGCAATGTCATCTGCAGAACTCGGGCCGAGCTCGATCTTACTAACCAACTGGCCGTTGAGCAATTCTTTGCCGCCTTTCGGCCGGAGTATGTGTTCTTATCGGCGGCGAGGGTTGGCGGCATCCTGGCTAACAGCACCCGTCCCGCCGAATTTATCCGCGAGAACTTACTGATCCAGACTCACGTAATCGACGCCGCGTACCGGCATGGCTGCGGTAAGTTGCTGTTTCTGGGATCCTCATGCGCCTATCCCCGGGACGCTCCCCAGCCTGTCCAGGAGGAACATTTCATGACAGGTCCGCTCGAGGCGACTAATACCGCGTATGCGATCGCCAAGATAGCCGGTATCCAGATGGCGCAGGCGTACCGACAGCAGTACGGCTTCGATGCGATTAGCCTGATGCCCACCAATCTCTATGGCCCCGGCGATCGCTACGACTTACAGAGCAGCCACGTCCTTGCCGCCCTTATGGGCAAGTTTCACGCTGCCAAGGTAAGCGGCGCGAGGGAAGTAGTTCTCTGGGGCTCAGGCCAACCCATGCGTGAGTTTCTTCATGCCGACGATCTGGCGGACGCCGCGGTGTTTCTGATGCAGCATTACAGCTCCGCAGAGATTGTGAACGTCGGGACCGGCAAGGACATCAGCGTGATGGATCTGGCTCTGCTGATTCGCGAAGTAGTGGGCTCGAAAGCGCAGATTGTGCACGATCTTTCCAAGCCCGACGGTACGCCGCGGAAGCTGCTCGATATTTCCCGGCTGACGGCTTTGGGATGGAAGGCCAGCGTTGGCCTGCGCGCAGGAATCGAGCGGACCTACCGGGCGTTTCTGAAAGATCGAACGTGAAGGGTTACACTCTGATGGAGCATGCAAGCTGCCTCATTTTTCGAATGGCTCACCACCAGCTCCTGGGCGAATGCCATGAACGGTCCCGAGTGGGCTTTTCCCGTTGTTGAGAGTCTGCACTTCATCGGGTTTGCCTTTTCCATTGGAACGATCGCCATCATTGATTTGCGTCTGCTCGGATTGGCGATGCGCGATCACACGGCCGCTGAGTTGGCCGCGGATCTCAACCGGTGGACATTGGCCGGCTTCGCGCTGATGCTGATCACGGGACCTTTGATGTTTTCCGCCGACGCCGTTCGGTATCACGTCAATCCGTCGTTCCAATTCAAGATGATCTGCCTGCTGGTGGCATTCCTGTTTCATTTCACGATCCACCGCAAAGTGACACAAGCGGAAATTTCACCGTTCGCGGCCAAGCTCGCGGGCGGGCTGTCACTCGCGCTTTGGACCGCGGTGATAGCGGGCGGGCGGATGATCGCCTTCGTTTGACAATGTCGACGATTTCCCTGCTGGAGTGGATCGAGAGCACCGAGCTTAGCACCGCCATTCGGGAGGGCGCGCTCTATTATCCGATTATTGGCGGCGTCCATCTTCTGGGCATCGCGCTGTTTGGGGGCATGCTGCTGATGACGGATTTGCGCCTGCTGGGCTGGGCGATGCAGCTTCGCCCGGTTTCTGACATCGTGCGGCAGTTCCGCTGGTGGAAGCGCGCCGGTTTTGTCATCGTGACCGGCAGCGGTTTGCTGTTAGGCTGGTGCGAACCTTTGAAGCTCTACCGCAGCCCCGCATTTTGGGTGAAAATGGCCTTGCTGGCGATGGTAGGCGTGCATGCTCTGGTGTTTCGCGCCCGCGTGTACGGCGATCCCGCAAAGTTGGACACGGCAGTCACCAACGAGGCCAAGCTGGCCGCTTCTCTTTCCCTGTTCTTGTGGGCTGGGCTGATAATCTCGGGGCGGCTGATTGCGTTCGATTCGTGATTCACCGAACCCTTGACTACACAGGTGGACTCTGGTAACTGTCTCTAGATCAATGCGAACGCTGCTCAGTGTGTTAGCTGTCCTGTGCCTCGCAGGCACGCCGGTTTCCGCTCAGATACGCCGCCTGCCCGACGGCAAGCCGAACTTGAGCGGCATCTGGCAAGCCATGAATACGGCCAATTGGGATCTGGAAGAACATGGCGCGCGTCAGGGCTTAGTAGTCGCGTTGGGCGCGATCGGCGCCGAGCCTGGCGGTCCGGGTGTAGTGGAGGGCGAAATTCCTTATCTGCCGGCGGCGAAAGAAAAGAAGAAAGCTAACTTCGCGAATCGCTTAACCGCGGACCCGGAAGTTCGCTGTTACTTGCCCGGCGTGCCGCGCGCCACTTACATGCCGCATCCGTTTCAAATTCTGCACAGCTCCAAGGCCATCTTCTTCGCGTATGAGTATGCCGGCGCCACGCGCAACATTTTTCTTAAGGACCCCGGGCCGCCTCCCGCCGATTCCTGGATGGGCCAGTCGGTGGGGCATTGGGAAAAGGACACGCTGGTGGTTGACGTCACCGGTCTCGATGAGCGCACCTGGTTCGACCGCGCCGGAAATTACCATAGCGACGCGCTGCACGTGATTGAACGCTATACGCCGATGGGCCCCGACATTCTTTCTTACGAAGCCACGATCGAAGATCCAAAAGTGTTCGCGCGCCCCTGGAAGATCAGTATGCCGCTCTACCGCCACGTCGAAAAGAACGCCCGTCTGATGGAATTCAAGTGCGTGGAGTTTGTCGAAGACCTGCTGTACGGCGAGTTCACCAAGAAAGGCGTAAAGTGATGAGAAAGACAACATTTTTCGCGCTGGCGGCAGGCGCCGGCATGATTCTTGCCGCCGCGCCCGTGTGGGCGCATCATGCTTTTGCGGCGGAGTTCGACGCCAAGAAGCCGGTGCATCTGGAGGGCGTGGTCGCCAAAGTGGAGCTGATCAACCCGCATGCCTGGATTCACGTGGACGTAAAAGCGACCGATGGCAAAGTGACTACCTGGATGGTCGAAGCTGGCAGCCCGAATGTTCTGCTGCGGCGCGGCTTTACGAAGGCGACGGTGGCGAAGGGAACGCCGGTGGTGGTGGAAGGCTATCAGTCGAAGGACGGATCCATGCGAGCCAACGGCCGCGACATCACGCTGCCCGATGGCCGAAAGCTGTTCCTGGGCTCATCGGGAACCGGCGCGCCGTACGATCAGAAGAAATAGGAGACTGAATCAGATGCGCGTTCCATTTTTCGGATCTCTGGGAGTTCTGAGCATGCTGCTGGCAGCGCCTTTGTGTGCGCAGACTGCGAAGCTGCCGCGCACGCCCGATGGCCATCCCGACCTGCAAGGCATCTGGACCAACGCCACCATCACACCGCTCGAGCGCCCGGCCGCGCTGGCCGGGAAGGCCACACTCACCGACGCCGAGGCGCGGCCACTTGAAAAAAAGGCCGCCGACGATCTTGCGGCCACCGATGGACAGTCGGAGGGGCCGCTGCTGGCGGCAGCCGGGTCTTCCGGCACCGGCGCCTACAACATGTTGTTCATCGATCGCGGATCGGAATTCGCGCGCGTGAATGGCGTGAAGCGCACTTCGCTGATTGTCGATCCGCCCGACGGCAAGATTCCGGCACTGACCGCGGAGGCGAAGCAGAGGACCGCCGCGCTGCAGTATGGCGGGCGCTACGACAGCGTGAAGGACCGGCCGCTCGCCGAGCGCTGCCTGCTGGGATTCGGCTCCACGTCGGGACCGCCGATGCTTCCGGTTCTGTACAACAACAATTATCAGATCGTGCAGACGCCGGAGCATGTGATGATCCTGATTGAGATGGTGCACGACGCGCGCATCATCCGCATGAACGGCAAGCATGCTCCGCCGAGCGTGCGGCAATGGCTGGGGGATTCGATTGGCCATTGGGAAGGCGACACCCTGGTGGTTGATACCACCAATTTCACCAACCAGACGCGGTTCCGGGGCTCATCCGAAAATCTGCACGTGGTGGAACGTTTCACCAGAGTGGATGCCGGCACGATTTTGTACCGCGCCACCATTGACGACCCGACGACGTTCACCAAGCAGTGGACGCTGGAATATCCGTTTCTTGCCACCAAGGGTCCGATTTACGAATATGCCTGTCACGAAGGCAACTATTCACTGACGGACATCATGGGCGGCGCGCGTAAAGCTGACGCCGAAGCGGCGCGGTAGCGGCTGGGAAACCGCTCCCTTTGGTCACGGCTCTGTTTCGGGATGAGTCGTGATCGTGGGAAGCGGAACTACGTCAGGAGAAGCCGATCCACCTGCCGCCAATGCCTACCATTGACCACAACAAGATCGATGCGGTGGCTGCTGCCTTGCACCACAACGGGCGGACATGAGAAGGATCGGCCAGCGCCACTTTGCGCAGCACCGTGAAGGTGAAGACTGTTGCCAGCAGCAGCGAAATCATCTTCACCCAGAACGCCTCGTGGTAATAGAGCTTGACTGCTTCGGACGTGAACAGCAGCCCGCCGGAAATCAGCATCACCGCCAGGCTCCCCAACAGCCACGGCCTTGTGTCGCGCCAGAGTTGCGCCGCGGGCTGACGCTTGATTCCCAAACCGAGCAAGCGCAGGTTCAAAACCAGCACCGCGCCGCCGATGACCGCCAGTCCGAGCAGATGCACGGATTCAATCGCCGGGAACAGCCAGCGCGATTGGCGAATGGCCTCGGCGAGGGAGCTGTTTTCACACCACGTAAAGAACGAAAGCACCGACATCTAAGATGTTTTGTCGAACCAGTTGTAAGCGATCATACGACCGGCGACCACAATCGCCGCCCAAAGAGCCAGCGAGACGCCGCCGGCGAGGCGCGCCCGCAACGGCGGCACGGAGGCCAGATCCCACTGGTTCATACTGCGCCAGATGGTTCGCTGAAAAATTGCCACATTGGCTCCGGCCATCAGCAGGAAAGCAACTTTCAGCCGGAAGAAAATGTTCAGGTAAGTCTTAACGGGGATCGCAAAAAACAGCAGCGCGCCGGTGGTTACCATCACAACGAATCCCGCGATGATCCACGGCATCAGCCGTCCGGCGACTTCCGACACCGGCGTGCGGACCAGCGTCACTCCAAGCAGCCGCAGGTCGAACATCAGCGTCAAGCCCAGAAACACACAAAGCGTCAGCACGTGCACCGATTCGATGACCGGATAGCCCCAAATCGATTCGTGGAGCGCAATACTTGCCGGCGTGTTTTCCAGCCACTGGCAGAATCCGAGCAGACTCATTCTGGCGCCGTTATTTCTTGATCTCTTTCACGAGAAGCTCTAATTGCTTCAGAATGTAATCCCGCGCCGCGCGGTAATCCTGGCTGACCGGGGGCGTGGCGCTCCAATCTGCTACCGCTGCTCCGTCCGTGAGCCAGGGAGTCAAATCAGGACCGAATGAAACGATTTTCTTTGCGCCCTCCAGGTCCTTCGCCGAAACCTTTGTTGGCCTCCATTCGCCAGGGTCATAGCCATCGGCCTTCAGTCCATCGCGGACGGGTTTCGGGATTTCAGCGTCGGGGCTGGTGCCGCGGGCCAGGATGTTCAGGTCCAGGCCCTTTTCAGCGGCCATCCGCTTGAACTCCACTGCCGCAATGATGCTTTTCGCCGAGCCGTGCTCGCAAACAAAAACGACCGTTGGTTTAGCATGCTGCGTTTTGCGGTCTTGCGCGCATACGGAGAACAGCGCCAGCAGGGCTAACGGCAGGAGTCGCCGAGAGAATCTCATGACCAGTATTGTCTCCCTATTCTGCGCGATGCGCTTACTGCAGCGCGCGCAGGAAGCTCAGGATCGAGTTGAGCTCAGCGTCGCTGAATGCGCGGAGTGTGCCGGCGTGATTCCACCCGCCGTTGGGCGTAAGGCGGATTTCACTTGCCGCAAAAGTGCGCAGTACAGGCAGCGGCGAGGACAAATCGTATACGGTGACGATCGTGGCGCCAACGTTAACCGGTAGAGCAGGGAGCGGCGCTTCCTTTTGCAGCTCGGCGCGCCGCACGTGTTCGGACTGATAAGCGCGCAGCGCGGCGGCATCGGCGGGAAGATTCTTCGCGAGCGCGGGCCCGATGGCAATGCCCCAGCCGTCGGCCGCATGGCAGGCGCCGCAGCCGCCCATGCGCGTGGCGTCAAAAAACAGAGCGCGGCCGGCTTTCAGCTCTGGCGGCAGATCACGGCGTTCAAGCTTGATAGGCTCAGCGGCTGCCGGGCCAGTGAGGCTCAGAACGTACGACGCGATCGCGGCAATCCTTGCCTGGTTCAACTCCTTCTTGAAGCCGGGCATGGCGGTCTTGGGGATGCCGTTGGCGATCACATCGGTCAGATGCTCTCGCGTAAACGAGCGGCCGGCGAGTTGCGGCGCGCGGCCAGGCGTGCCGGCGGAGCCGTGGCAATAGGCAACCGAGCAGTGGGTGCGGAACAACATTGCGCCAGTGGCGATGGAATCGTCTTGTGCAAAGGCGAGGACCGAGAAAAGCAATACGGCGCAGAATTTCACCGCCCCGCCTCCGGGAGCGCGAACACGAACAGGGTCGAGCCGGAGCGCGGGGCGGGCGTATCCTGCCAGAGAGTCCGATGGAAGGCGCCGACAAGCGAGCCCCAACCCGAAGGCGTAGCGACGTACTGGCGGCCGTTCACTGAATATGTGACGGCGGACCCGCGATGGCCCCCGCCCGTCGGGAAGCTCCAGAGTTTAGCGCCGGAGCGGGCATCGACTGCGAAGAAATTTCCTTCCGGATCGCCCGTGAAAACAAGATCGCCCGCGGTCGAGAGCAGAGAAGCGAGAATCCAGCTGGGTGTGGGCGCAACCCACTTGCGCTCGCCGGTCACGGGATTGAACGCAGCCAGATAGCCTTCGGCCTTGCCTCCCGCAGGCGGTTTCATTTCCCATTTGCCGCCGATGAAAGACTTGCCCTCCTCGGGTTCCTGATCCGTCGCCGTCAGATCGTTGCAAAGCTCGACGACAGGGACATAGATCAGGCCGGTATGGGGCGACCATGTAGATTGATTCCAGCTTTTCCCGCCGACGGCGCTGGGGCAGATGAAGGCCGGCTTACCGGGCTCCGCTTCGCGCCGGCCTACAAGCTTGCCGGATTCAGTCATGCCGGAAATCCAATTCAGGTGCTTGACGTACTTCCACGCCGTGAGAAATTCGCCGTTGGTGCGATCGATAACCCACGCATAGCCAGCCTTGGTGGGATGGACGAGAACCTTGCGCATTACGCCTTTGATTTCGAGATCGGTGAGGATGACTTCGTAGGCGGAGTCGAAATCCCAGGCGTCTTGCGGGACTTCCTGATAATGCCAGCGCAGCTTGCCGGTGTCGGCGTCGAGAGCCACGACGGAAGCGGTATAGAGATTGTCGCCGCGGCGCTTCGCCGGGTTGACGTCGGAGGAAGCGTTGCCGGTGCCCCAGTAGATAAGATTTAGCGCCGGGTCGTAGGAGCCGGTCATCCAGGGCGCGCCGCCGCCCAGTTTCCAGGTATCGCCGGGCCAGGTTTCGTGGCCTTTTTCACCGGGGCCCGGTATCACGTAAAAGCGCCAGGCGAAGCGGCCGGTGCGGGCCTCGAAAGCCGTAAGGTAGCCGCGGTGAGCGGAGTCGCCGCCGGTGCCGCCCACGATTACTTTGTCCTTCACCAGCAGCGGAGCGCCGGTGATGTTGCAGCCGCACTGCTTAAAATCTTCGACGTTGACACGCCAGAACTCGCGGCCGGTCTTCTGATCGAGCGCGACTAGATGATTGTCGGCGGTTCCCATGAAGACCAAACCGTGACCTACGGCCAGGCCGCGGTTCTGCTTACCGTAAAGCGGTGTGCTTCCCTTGGCAAAGGTGTAGCGATATTCCCAAAGCACCCGGCCTGTCGCGGCGTCCAGCGCAAAAACCCAGTTGCTGGAAGTGGAGAGATAGAGGATGCCGTCAATGACGATGGGCGTGCTCTGGAGTCCATGTTCAGCGTCACCGGTTTGAAAGGCCCAGACGGCGCTGAGCTTGGCGACGTTGCCGGTGTTGATCTGGTCGAGCGAGCTGTAGCGCCAGGCGGCGTGGGTGCCGCCGTAGCTGGGCCAGTTGGCGCCGGTTGCGCCGGGAATCGTTTGCGCGGCCAGTGAAAAAACAGCCGCGCACAGAGCGCACAGGGTTTTCATCATCACAGATTACGAGAGTATACCCGAACCCATGCATACGGCACGATCCGCGATACGATGGCGGCTTCACTCATGGGCCGGCTGTGCAAATTTGCAATCGTTTGCCATCGATGGCTGGGCCTTTCATGTTGTCCGTTGTTCGTGATGTGGCTGACTTCCGGAATCGTCATGATGTATTCGGGGTATCCCAGCGTGAGTCCGGAGGAGCATTTTGCCAAGGCGGCTGCCTTGACGCCAGCGCAGATTCATCTCTCGCCCGTAGCGGCTTTCAGTCGCCTGGCCGGAGACGCGTCGGAGCAAGTCCGGCTCACGATGCTGGATGGCCGCCCAGTCTATCGTTTCCTTCGTAAGGGCACGGAAGCCATCGTCCGGGCGGACGACGGGGAAAGGCTGCTCAGGATTCCCGGCGAAATGGCGCTGCGTATTGCCGCTACGTGGACCGGCCAGGCAGCCAGCGCGGCGGTGTTCGAGGGCTCTCTCAAAGATCCTGACCAATGGACCGTGCCTGGTGAGTTTCGCGCGCTGCGGCCGCTTTTCAAATACTCCTGGGCGGATGGCGAGGAAGTCTACGTCTCGGCGGTTACCGGCGAAGTCGTGCAGCACACCACGCGCCGTTCCCGCCTCGCAGCGTACTTTGGCGCGATTCCGCATTGGCTCTACTTCACTCCGCTGCGGAAGAATGAACGGCTGTGGAACACGGTCGTGATCTGGACGTCAGGGATCGGCACAATGGCGAGCTTGTTGGGTCTGATCGCCGGCGTCGGAATGTATTCCGCTTCCAAACGCATCCCGTACATCGGGTGTAAACGCTGGCACGTGATGCTGGGCCTCCTCTTCGGCGCGGCCACGTGCACGTGGGTCTTCAGCGGCATGCGTTCCATGCAGCCAACGTTTGGCATCGAAGGCAGCGGTGTCCGCATTGCCAATGCGCTTCGCGGCGGACCGCTCGCCCTGCAATCGTTTCAGGCGAAGCCGCCCGGCGCAGCCTTGCAACAAGTGTCCGAGACCAGCGTCAAAGAGCTGGAATTGGTATTCGTCGGTGGAGAAGCGCACTACCTGGCGCGCGAGTCGCCGGGGCGTTCCCGCATCGTTCCGGTG
Organism: Candidatus Solibacter usitatus; assembly: GCA_016185465.1. Classification (GTDB taxonomy): domain Bacteria; phylum Acidobacteriota; class Terriglobia; order Bryobacterales; family Bryobacteraceae; genus JACPNO01. The sequence goes on along the minus strand of JACPNO010000085.1, from coordinate 4,099 downwards.
CAGGGCAATACGGCGGAAGAATTTGACAGCGCGCGCATTTTACGGCTGATCGCGGACGGCGTTCGCCCGGCAACCATGTTGCAAACCCGTCTGGTCACCGAATACGAAGCTTACTATCTCGACCGCCGCCATCAGCATCCCCTGCCGGCGTTGTTTGTGGGTTTGAGCGGCCCCGACAGCGTCATGTATTACATCGATCTGAAGACCGCGCGGATTGTGGAGAGCTACGACGGGCGCGCGCGCTGGAATCGATGGTTGTATCACGGCCTCCATTCGCTCGATCTGCCGTGGCTGTACCGGCACCGCCCGGTATGGGACGTCGTAGTTCTGGTGTTGCTACTGGGAGGCGCCTGTTTGAGTCTGACGTCGGTAATCATCGGGGTTCAGCTTCTGCGGCGCAAGTTAGGCTGATAGGCTGATGGGAATGCACGGCTATCACGGCAAAATCCTCCACGTCGATCTGACCGCCCGCCGCGCGTGGATCGAAGAGCCGGGTGAGATTTTCTGGCGCGTCTATGCCGGCGGCGGATTGCTGGCCGCTTACTTTCTAATGCGCGATACCCAGGCGGGCATTGACGCTTTCGATCCGCGGAACCTGCTGATTCTCACCTCGAGCGTGCTGGCCGGACATCCCTACGCGGGTCTCGCGCGCTTCACGGCGGCGTCCAAGAGCCCGCTCACTGGCGGCATCGGCGAAACGCGCGCGGAAGGTCCGTTCGGAATGGCGCTCAAGGGCAGCGGCGCCGACACGCTAATTTTTCACGGAGCCTTTGTCGCGCCATGCCACGTGATGGTCGAGGCGGGCGCGGTCACTTTCCACGACGCGGCAGCCGAGTGGGGGCTGGGCGTCGAGCGCACGGTGGACAATCTCGAATCCCGCTTCGGCAATCAAATTCACACGGCCGTGATCGGCCCTGCCGGAGAGAACCGCGTGCTCTACGCGAGCATTATTTCCGATCGCAGCTATGCGGCGGCGCGCATGGGCATGGGAGCGGTGATGGGTTCGAAGCAATTGAAGTCCGTCATCCTGCGCGGGGATAATCGCCCGCCGGTCGCCGACGCCGCCGCCTGCGCGGAGCTGACGGCCCAGTATGAAGCGAAGATGCGCGGCAATCCGCTCACGCGCTGGCAGCTGGATCCGCCCGGTTTCTCCGCCTGGGTTCATCTGCATGGCACCGACGCGGCGCTTTGCACGCGCAACTACACGCAGGGCGTTTTCGAAGGTGAATCCGCGTACGAAAAGAGCCGGTTCCTCCCTCACTACCTGCACGATGGCAATTGTCCCGGCTGCCCCAATGGCTGTATCAAATTCTTCGACGATCCGCGCTCGGGCGGTATTCATCAGGAAATTACCGGCGCGCTTGGGCCCAACCTCGGCATCGCTTCGCCGGAATTCATTTTTCAGGCGAATATTCTGTGCAACGATTTCGGGCTCGATCCCACCTCGCTTGGGTTCACGCTGTCGATGGCAATGGAAGCGGGCGCTCTGTCTTTCGGCGATACCGAAGCAGTGCTGCGGCTGATTCCGGAAATCGCGCATCGCCGCGGCCCCGGCAATGTACTGGCCGATGGCGCCAAGCGCGCGGCTCTGCAACTGGGCGGCCCCGCGCTTCACGTCAAAGGCCTGGAGATGGTCCCGTTTGAGCCGAGAACACAAACCAACCTTGCGCTCGGCTATGCGGTCGCGCCTATCGGACCGCGCTACGACATCTGTGAACACGATTGGGACTACGATACGCAAGGGGGATGGGAGCACACGCTCGAAAACTCCCGCGCGGCCGGAATCCTGGAGCGCATCCCCATGGATTTTCTGGGACCGAGGAAGGTGCGCAACTTCAAAGCGCTGGCCACGCTCTGGTCCGGCGCCGACGCGCTCGATTTCTGTATTTTCGCCATCGCTCCGGTTCGGGTGTTCAGCCTGAGCGACATGGCGCGCATGCTGGCAGCGGTCACCGGCTGGAATACTACGGCGTACGAAATCATGCGTTACGGCGAACGCCGCCTGCACTTGATGCGGATGTACAATCTGCGCGAGGGTTTTACGGCCGCCGACGATACGCTCCCGGACCGTTTCTTCGACGACCCGCTCGACATGCCAGGCTCACGATGGCACGGCAAGCGTCTCGACCGGGCAGCCTTCGCGCATGCCATCGTGACGTATTACCGCATGATGGGCTGGGATGACGCGGGCCGTCCGCTTCCAGAGACGCTTATCGATTACCAACTGGAATGGACTTTCAATGATTGAATTAGCTGAGCTATTCCGCCGGGACCTGACCCGGCTCATGCAAGAGCTGCAGGCTTTCAACGACGAGGAAGCGTTGTGGCGGATTTCGCCCGGAGTGAGCAATTCGGCCGGCAACCTTACCCTGCACCTGGAAGGCAACTTGCGGGAATACATCGGCCGGCAATTGGGACGCGTCCCTTACACTCGCCAGCGAAGTCTGGAGTTCAGCCTGCGCGATATTCCCGCAGCCGAACTGACGCAGCGAATCGAAGCAGTGAAAGAATTGGTTCCCGGCATAGTCGCAGGCCTCACGCCCGCGGAATTGCAATCGACTTATCCGGAGATGGTTTTCGGCGCGCCGATTTCCACCCTGCAGCTTCTGCTGTCGTTGTACGGACACCTGAACTATCACATGGGGCAAATTGACTACTTGCGGCGAGTGCTGACAGGCGGCGCGAAAATCGAGTTTGCCGGTCTCTAACTTATACTCGAAATACATGTGGACTCGCCGCCAATATCTCAGCCTGCTGGCGCTCGGCGCCGGGCGTCTTTCTGGACAGGGCGTCTCTACTCGCGCGGTGACGCCGACGCCGCGCGGCAAACCATCCGGACTGCCGTTTCACGCCAATTTTACCGACATTGCGGCCCAGGCCGGTCTGACGCGTCCAGTGACTTATGGCGGCGTCGAGCGGAAGCAGTACATTCTCGAAACCGTGGGCTGCGGGGCGGCATTTATCGACTACGACAACGATGGCTGGCTCGACATTTTTCTGCTGAACGGCCGGCTGATCGAGATCGAGCCTCCCGGCGCCACGTGCCGGCTCTACAAGAACAACCGCAATGGCACTTTCACCGATGTCACCGAAAAGTCCGGACTGGGACGCGCCGGATGGGCCGGCTCAGTCGCGATCGGCGATTACAACAATGACGGCTTCGACGATCTGTTCGTGACCTACTACGGCCAGAACGTGCTGTTCCGCAACAATGGCGACGGCACTTTCAGCGACGTCACGGAAAAAGCCGGCTTGTTGAAGGCCAAAGCGCGTTGGGGCGGCGGCGCGACGTTTATCGATTACAATCGCGACGGCCTGCTGGATTTGTTTGTCGATTACTACCTGGATTTCGATCCGCGCGCCATCCCCAAGCCGGGCGAAAACAGCAACTGCAACTGGAAAGGCGTCCCGGTCAATTGCGGTCCGCGCGGCTTGCCGCCGGGATCGGTCGCGCTCTACAAGAACAACGGCGATGGAACGTTCAGCGATTTAACCGCCGCCGCCGGTATGTCCAAAGCCCGCGGCAGTTATCCGATGACAGTGGTAGCGGCGGATTTCGATAACGACGGCTGGCCCGACATTTACGTAGCCTGCGATTCCACGCCGAATTTTCTGTTTCGCAACAACCATGACGGCACCTTCACCGATATCGCGCTCGAAAGCGGCGTGGCCCTGAACGAAGACGGGATGGAGCAGGCGGGCATGGGCTTGGGCATCGGCGACTATAATCTGGATGGCAATCTGGATATTTTCAAAACCCATTTCGCCGACGACACCAACATTCTGTACCGCAACAATGGCAAAGCAAGCTTCGACGACATGACGATCCGCGCCGGTTTGGGCGTGGAAACGCGTTTCATCGGCTGGGGCGCCGGCATTGTCGATCTGGACAACGATGGTAATCCGGATCTGTTCGTTGCCACCGGCAGTGTGTATCCGGAAGTTGAGAAGCGGCTCCCCGCGTATCCGTTCAAGACGCCGCGCATTATTTTCCGCAGCCTGGGAAATGGGAAATTCGAAGAGCTGATCGAACAGGCCGGGCCAGGTGTCTCCGCCGTGCACGCCAGCCGCGGCTGCGCGTTTGGCGATTTCGATAATG
>JACPNO010000062.1 GCA_016185465.1 Candidatus Solibacter usitatus | reverse complement strand
GGTTGCCCGGTAGAGGTCGGGATGTCGGCGAATGTGAGCAGCTATGACTTGGCCCAGAGTCTGTCACAGACGGTGATGAACGAAAAGACACGTCACGTCCAATGGCGTGAGAAATGGGTTGCCGTTCCGCGGTGTCGTTCCTGTCAGATCGCCCACACCGTGGAACCAAAGTGGCGTAAGTATGCCGTTCCAGCGGTCTGTGCCGCCTCCTTCGGCCTTGCCCTATACGTGGCGTTGACGGCGCCGCGTTCCGACACAAGATTTGGGGCGGGGCTAGGCCTGTTTTTGCTAATCGCGGCATTCTTGTTGCCGTTCAGCTTTCCTGCAAGACGAGCAGCTTCGGCTATTTGGCGCATTCGGTACCGGCGCAAACCTGCAAGGTGGGCAGATGCAGCGCCGCAGGTTCGAGCCGCCGCTGAAGGCGGTTGGAGCGTGGGTATTCCAGGCGGTCCCCACATCCGCGATGATCTGCCGTCTGGAACATAGCCGGAGCCGGCGCGTTCCCAGGTGCTGTCGACAACTTTGCGGGACTCCGACTCCCTACACTGGATTCGAGCCACCGACTCGCCACAGTGAACTCCAAACGTCAAAACGTCAAGGTCTTCGATGCCGCGCCCAGTAGTCCGACAATGCGCCGATTGATTGGATTCTCCTCGACGATGCCGCCATCACCGCATCCTCCCCGCCTGCGATGCGCACTTCCGGCGATTCCAACTGTCGTTTCCGACTTGCGTGTCCTTCTGCCCGTGTGATATGTTTCGTTCCACCTTTCGCAGCCTTGTGTGAATCGGTCTGCGAGCGTGGAGGAGATCCGGGATGCTGCTCGCCCCCATCGTGTGGGCCCTGACCGCCGTTATCTGTTACTATTTCGCCGCCAAAACGTGGTGGTTTCCGCCCCCGATTAACGCGCACGGCGTGGTCTACGACGCCCAGTTCATGCGCACGCTCATCGTCGTCGGCGTCATTTTCTTCCTGGCCCAGTTCGCGCTGGGTTATGTCATCGTCCGTTTCCGCGACGACGGCCGCCGCGCCGGCTACTCGCATGGCAACAACCGCCTCGAAACCATC
>JACPNO010000061.1 GCA_016185465.1 Candidatus Solibacter usitatus | reverse complement strand
GCTTACCCAACGCGATGCCGAATGGAGTATCCGGCATCGCAAAAAACTGGCCGCCACCGCCCGCAAACTCGGATACCAACTTGTTCCAATCACCGTCCCAAGCTGACCTCCGGTCGAGAGTTCATTGGGAGACGCAGAGTACACGGAGAAGAACAACTACTTACCTTGTGTTTCTCTGCGTACTCTGCGCCTCTGCGAGACATGCTTTTCTTGTAATATCGCCAGAAACGATTTCGCTGCCCGGTTAAATCGCTTGTGCTTGCGATGCACGATGCCCACCGGCCGCACCAGGCCCGGAGCATCCAGGCGGATAGCCACCAGACGGCCCTGCTCGATTTCGTCCTCCATGATGCGTGCCGGTAGGATCGCCAGGCCCAGACCCTGCACCACAGCCTCCTTAATCATCTGGATATTGTCAAACTGGGCGTGCAGGCGAATCTCGATTCCCTGCTCCTTGAAAAAGCGATCCTGCGCGCGGCGGATTGGCAGCTCTTCGTCAAACCCGACAAACTGCTCACCGCCCAGGTCCGCCGGCTTCAATGCCCGCCGCTTGGCGAAGGGGTGCGAGGGCGGCGCCGCGACCGCCATCTCTTCTTCACGCCACCGGATCACCGCCAGATCCCGGCTGCGCTCCGGATAGCTCACCAGTCCCAGGTCCGCCTGATCGTCGAGTACCGCTTCGTAGACTTTTTCCGGGCGCATGTAATCCACGTGCAGCTGAGCGCTGGGAAAATTGGCGGTGAACTGTTCCTGAATCTGCGACATCTCCGACAACCCAACGGAGTAAATCGAAGCCACCCGCACCGAGCCTTCCACTGCCCCCGTCAACTTTTCCAGATCAATTTGAAACTTCTCCTCGCGTCGCGCCACGTCGCGGCACAAGCTGTGGAAAAGCTTGCCGGCTGGCGTGAGCGTCAGGGGACGCGTGCCGCGGTCGAACAGCGCAATACCCAAGCGGCGCTCCATCTCCTGCATCTGCTGGCTGGCGGCCGACTGGCTGATCCCGCTGGCCGCCGCTGCCCGGCTCACGCTGCGCAGTTGGGCGATGTCGCGAAGCAGCCGGATGTTTTGGAAAAGCACCTGAGAATCATAACATAAGATTTTCTACTTTTAAAGGTCTATTAGTTTTTTATTGACTAATATTATGGGCGCCGCTATAGTAGTCCAATACCTCCTGGAAAAGCCGATGATGGAACATCCCAAGTTGGATCGCCCCATGGTGGCTAAAGGCTTACCTGCTTCCCAGGGCCTCTACCACTCCGCGAACGAACATGATTCGTGCGGCATCGGCTTTGTTGCCAGCATCAAAGGCGAAAAATCCCACGCAATTATTCAGAAAGGCATTCAGGTCCTGATCAACCTGCAGCACCGCGGCGCCAGCGGATGCGATGCCGATACCGGCGACGGCGCCGGCGTGTTGATTCAAGTGCCGCACCGTTTTTTTGCGCGCGAATGCGCGCGCCTGGGATTCCCCCTGCCCGCGTCTGGCGCCTACGGCGTAGGGATGGTGTTTCTGCCGGTGGCCCGCCAGCAGCGTCTGGAATGCGAAGGCATGCTGGAGCGTATCGCGCGCGAGGAAGGCCTGACCGTGCTGGGCTGGCGCGATACGCCCATCGATAGCTCGGCAGTCGGCCGCATCGCGCGCGGCTCCCAGCCTTATATCGAACAGGTTTTTCTCGGCGGCCCGGAAGGCGTGACCGAAGAGGTGCTGGAGCGGAAACTTTACGTGGTCCGCAAACGCACCGAGCGCGAAGTGGCGGCGTCCGACTTACCCGACAAGGGCGACTTCTACGTACCGTCGCTCTCCTGCCGCACGATTATCTATAAGGGATTGCTGCTGGCGGCGCAGATTTCGCGCTTCTATCCCGATCTGGCCGATCCTGAACTGGCCAGCGCTCTGTGTCTGGTCCATCAGCGTTTCTCCACCAACACTTTTCCCACCTGGCAACTGGCCCATCCGTATCGCTACATCGCCCACAACGGCGAAATCAACACTGTGCGCGGCAATGTGAATTGGATGCACGCCCGCCAGTCCACGCTCGCGTCTTCTTTATTCGGCGACGGCGGCATTGCCAAGCTGCTTCCGCTGGTGACGCACGGCGGCAGTGATTCCGCCAATTTCGACAACGTGGTGGAGCTGCTGCATCTGGGCGGCCGCGATCTTCCCCACGCCATGGCCATGATGATTCCCGAAGCCTGGTCCGGGAACCCGCACATGAACGCCGCCAAGCGCGCGTTCTACGAATACCACGCCTCGCTGATGGAGCCGTGGGACGGTCCGGCCGCAATCGCGTTTACCGACGGCCACATTATTGGCGCCACTCTCGACCGCAACGGACTGCGCCCCGCGCGCTACCTGATCACCCACGATGATGTGGTCGTGATGGCGTCGGAGACCGGCGTGCTGCCGGTGGCTCCGGACCAGATTCGCAAGAATGGCCGCCTGCAGCCGGGAAAAATGTTTCTGGTGGATACGGTCGCCGGGCGCATCGTTCCGGATCGCGAGATCAAGCAGCGTTTGGCGGCTCGCCAGCCTTACGCGAAATGGCTGGAAAAGAATCAGATCACCATCTCGCAGCTTCCGGAACCGGCGCGCTCGCACGGCCACGATGCCGAGACGCTGCTCATGCGCCAGCGGGCGTTCGGATACACAGATGAAGACTTGCGCATCCTGATGCTGCCCATGGCGGCGAAGGGCGAAGAGCCGGTCGGCTCGATGGGCATCGATACGCCGCTCGCCTGCCTCTCTGAAAAACCGCAGCCTCTGTTTCACTATTTCAAGCAGCTGTTCGCGCAGGTAACCAATCCGCCCATCGATCCCATTCGCGAAGAGATGGTGATGTCGCTGGTCAACTACATTGGCCGCGAAGGCAACATTCTGGACGAAACGCCGGAACAGTGCCATACCCTGAAGCTGCCCTATCCGATTCTGTCGAACCAGGATCTGGAACGCCTGCGGCGCGTTTCGCACGGCGATTTTCTGGCGACTACGCTATCGACGCTGTTCCGCGCCGATGGCGGCGAAAAAGAGCTGGAGCGCGCGCTCGACGGCCTCTGCCGGCGGGCGTCACTGGCCATCAAGAGCGGCTACACGGTGCTGATTCTCTCCGACCGCGGCGTCGACCCGGACTACGCGCCGATCCCCAGCCTGCTCGCGCTCACGGCAGTGCACAATCACCTGATTCGCGAGTGCACCCGCACCCAGGTAGCGCTGGTCATCGAATCCGGCGAGCCGCGCGAGGTGATGCATTTTGCGCTGCTGCTGGGCTATGGCGCGAGCGCTGTGAATCCCTATCTGGCCATCGAGACGCTTCAGGATTTCGTCCATCGCGGCGACGTGCCCGAGGGGATGTCGTTTCAGGAGGCGCTGCGCAATTACATCAAATCCATCAATAAGGGACTGCTCAAAGTCATTTCCAAGATGGGCGTTTCCACTCTGCAGAGTTATTGCGGCGCGCAGTTGTTCGAAGCTATCGGGCTGAGCCAATCGCTGGTCGCCAAGTATTTCACTGGGACCGCGTCGCGCATAGACGGCGTCGGCCTGGGGCGAGGGCGGCGAGGATGAAGAGCGTTTCGGCCGCGATGCCAGCGGCGACTGGCGGCGCAGCGCCATCAAGCAAGTGGCCTCGGCTCGATTCGGTGTCACCGCCAACTACCTGGTGAACGCGGACGAATTGCAAATCAAGATGGCCCAGGGAGCCAAGCCCGGCGAAGGCGGCCAATTGCCGGGTCACAAAGTGGATGACGTCATCGCCCGCATCCGTCATTCGATTCCCGGCGTAGGGCTGATCTCCCCGCCGCCGCATCACGATATTTATTCCATCGAGGACCTGGCGCAGCTGATCTACGACCTGAAAAACGTCAACCCGAAGGCGCGCATTTCGGTGAAGCTGGTGGCGGAAGTGGGCGTCGGGACCATTGCCGCCGGTGTTGCCAAGGCCCATGCCGACGTGATTCTGATCAGCGGCCACGATGGCGGAACCGGCGCTTCCCCGCTTACGTCGCTGCAGCATTCCGGCGTGCCGTGGGAGCTGGGTCTGGCCGAAACGCAGCAGGTACTGGTGCTCAACGATCTGCGTGGACGCGTCCGCCTGCAGACCGATGGCAAATTGCAAACCGGCCGCGATGTGGCCGTGGCCGCCCTGCTCGGAGCCGAGGAATTCGGGTTTTCCACCGCGCCCCTAGTGGCTCTCGGCTGCATCATGATGCGCAAGTGCCATCTCAACACCTGCCCGGTGGGAATCGCCACCCAGGATCCGATCCTGCGCCAGAAATTTGCCGGCCAGCCCGAGCATGCCATCAATTTCTTTTTCTTCATTGCCGAACAGTTACGCGCGCTGATGGCGGAGATGGGTTTCCGGCGCGTCGACGAAATGATTGGCCGCGTGGACCTGCTCGAAATGCGCGCCGCCGCGGATCACTGGAAGGCCAGCGGCCTGGATTTCTCGGCGATTCTCTACGATCCGCCTGTCCCGTCTCGCGTGGCGCGGCGCTCCGTCCAGCCGCAGGATCACGGCCTCGACCAGGCGCTCGATCACCAGTTGATAGCTCAGGCGCAGGACGCGCTCGATCATGCCGCGCCCATCCAGCTTGAGTTGCCTATCCGCAACGTTCATCGCACGGTGGGCGCCATGCTGAGTGGCGAGGTCGCGCGCCGCTACGGCTCCACGGGTTTGCCTCAGGGAACCATTCGCTGTTCGTTCACTGGCTCTGCGGGGCAGAGTTTTGGAGCTTTTCTCGCGCCCGGAATTACGCTCGAGCTCGAAGGCGACGCCAATGATTACGTCGGCAAAGGGCTCTCCGGGGGACGGCTCATTGTCCGGCCGCCGCGACGCTCCACTTTTGCGCCGGAGGAAAACGTGCTGGTCGGCAATGTCGTGCTGTATGGCGCAACTGCCGGTGAGGCTTTCTTCAACGGAATGGCGGGTGAGCGATTCGCCGTGCGCAATTCAGGCGCAACCGCGGTTGTCGAAGGGCTGGGTTCACAACTTGATCGAGCGGCACATGCGCCTGACCGGTAGCCCGCGAGCCCAGCGGATTCTTGCCGATTGGCAGACAGCCGTGCCGCAATTCATCAAAGTGTTTCCGCGCGAATACCGGCGCGTGCTGGAGAAAGAAGCCAAAAAATCAGAGCTGGCCATCCTTCCGGAGCCCGTAGCTCATGGGTAAGAGTACTGGCTTCCTGGAGTATGCGCGCGAAGCTCCGCAACGCCGCCCGGTGGCCGAGCGCGTCAACGACTGGTTCGAAATCTATCGCGACTTCCCGGCCGAGCGACTGCAACAGCAGGGCGCCCGCTGCATGGATTGCGGCGTGCCCTTCTGCCATACCGGCTGTCCGGTCAATAACATCATTCCGGATTGGAACGACCTGGTCTATCGCGGCCGTTGGCGCGAAGCGGTACGGGTTCTGCATTCCACCAATAATTTCCCGGAGTTCACCGGCCGCATCTGTCCGGCTCCGTGTGAAGCGGCGTGCGTACTGGGAATTATTGAGCCGCCGGTCACCATCAAGCAGATCGAGAAAAACATCGTGGATCGCGCCTTCGCCGAAGGATGGATCCGGCCGGAGCCGCCGATTGTCCGCAGCGGCAAGCGTGTGGCCGTGGTAGGTTCGGGCCCCGCCGGCCTGGCCGCTGCACAGCAACTGGCGCGCGCCGGACACGCGGTGACGGTTTTTGAAAAGTCGGATCGCATCGGCGGCCTGCTGCGCTATGGCATCCCTAATTTCAAACTGGAAAAGCATCTCATCGACCGCCGTCTGGAGCAGATGACGGCTGAGGGCGTCGAGTTCCTCACCGGCTCCGACGTCGGCGGGAATGTGCCCGTGGAAGATTTACGGAAAGAATTCCACGCCATCGTCCTCGCCGGCGGCGCAGGGCAGCCGCGCGATTTGCCAGTGCCCGGCCGCGAATTAGCCGGCATTCATTTCGCGATGGATTACCTGCCACAGCAAAATCGCGTGTGTGAAGGTGACAGCGTCTCGCGCCAGATTCTGGCCACTGGAAAACGCGTGGTGATCATCGGCGGCGGCGACACGGGCGCCGATTGTCTGGGAACCGCTCACCGCCAGAAGCCGGTTTCGGTGCATCAATTCGAGCTGCTGCCCATGCCGCCCAAGGAGCGCTCGCCGCTGACGCCATGGCCGCTCTGGCCCATGCAGCTGCGCATCGAAGGCGCGCATGAAGAGGGCGGATTCCGGGAGTGGAGCATCGCCACCACCGGTTTCACGGGAGATGCGCAGGGCCGCGTGCGCCAGCTGCACGCGGTGCGTGTGGGACCGCCGCCCAAATTTGAGCCGCTGCCGGGAACCGAATTCACGCTCGACGCCGAGCTGGTGCTGCTGGCCATGGGTTTCCTGGGCCCGGTTCGCGCCGGCTTGATCGAGCAGCTGGGAGTGAAGCTGGACGCGCGCGGCAATGTCGCGACCGGCGAGCATCACATGACCTCAGTCGACGGCGTTTTTTCGGCAGGCGATATGCGGCGCGGGCAATCACTGGTGGTTTGGGCCATTCGTGAAGGCCGGGATGCCGCGGCCGGAGTCGACCGGTTTCTTAGCAATTCCTAGCACGACCAGCCCCGGCGGGGCCTGACCCGCCGGGGAACGGTTGCACCCAAGAACGCCGCTACTCACTCGGCTGGGCGCCGTTGGTTGAGTCGGCGCCAGATCCGGCACCCGCTACTCTAGCGTGCCCGATGGCGCGAAATTCCACGCCGTCCACATTGCCCGGATAAAACCAGGTGTGCAGTGCACGAGGCTGCCCGGCGGGCGTTTCCGACAGCGTAAACAGACTCTCGGAGGTGGGCTTCATCCGTGAGCTTGGTACCGCCAACACTGTAGTCACCAGATGATTTTCCTCCGCGTTGTAAATCAGCACGATGTTACGCTCCGAGTTTGAATCCAGCAGCTTGAACACGTAAGTGCCCGGCGACAACACCATCCCGCTCACTTCAATGGGCGCATTGATGGTGACAACGGTTTTCCTATCCCAATCGCTCGCTTGCAGCGCAGGACTGAACACAGCGCCGAGACTGAGAGTCAAGGCGGCCAACGTCAATCGGACACGATTCATAATAGTATTCCCCTTTCGTAAGAGGCGCAGATGTCCGCTGCTCTTGCAGCTGCTTCTGCTCCACTTGTTCTGACAACCGGATAGACGCTACCGATTTGGAAAAGGATTCCGCTACCGAAGGCTCACATCTGTAAATCTGTTTAAGACGTCGAGATTCATGGGAGGAATATTACGTTGTAGGATAACCGAACAGCGCGCGCTGCGGGCTTGCCGATTAAGCCGGGAAATCGGCGTGGCTGCGCACCTGCCGCGCCTGCCACAAGTGCCGGCGCTCGTGTGCCGCTAGAAACAAAAAGCACGCGCCCAGGCCAAACTTGAAAGGCCCGACAAAAGGCGAATGCACTTTGGCGCGCGCCAGATCCAGGCCCTGGGCTTGCCGGATACGCTCGCGCAGCTCCTCTTGCAGAGCCACGAATTCCCCCCACAGCTCTTTGCGAGGTTGAAAAGCCAGCGGCGCGGCGGCGCGCGGCGCTTTCATCCGCAGCCTGGGCGGCGGCTCGTTGGAGTGCACAAACCATTTCTCGACGAAGCCATACTTGAATGGCCCATCGCCATACCAGCGCGCCGCGTGGGCGTGCTGAATGGCGTCGTCGATGCGCGGAAGATGCTTGCGCCCGACAACCTCCAGATGGCTCACGCACTGCGCAATCGACCACTTTCCGAAAGCGGGCCGCCAGTTGAACTGATGATCGCTGAGTCCGTCCAGCAGGTGTTCGGCGTCGGTTTGAATTTCGTCAATCTGGCTCAGGCAGTCGGCTAATTCCCCGGCCACCATTGGGCTGAGCTTAGGTACGGACGACATAGTTTCCCCAGTGTTGCTATCTGCATACTTTACTCGGGACGGGGCGTTAAGGCAATGCCGTGCCTCCGCAGGATGTCCACCGTCCTGTCGATGGGCAGGGCCTCCACGGTTTTCCCGCTACCGGTCACCGTGACGGCGCGCAACAGGGAATTGTAGACGGCTTCTTCGGTGGCTTCGATGACGGCCAGAAACAGCGGCGACATGTTGTCGTTCGCAACCAGCGCCGCCGGCGCGCGCGCCGTAGAAAACGCGATGGCGTAATCGCCGCTGCCGTTCGAGGCAAATGAGCCGGTGCGTCCCAGGCCGACCATCGAGCGCGCGGCCATGCGATGCAGGTTGCGATGGTCCACCGGCGCATCGGTGGCGATCACCACGATCACGGAGCCATCGCCGTTATTGCGGCCGCGCGGCGTGGCCAGTTCCCGCCCCACCGGTGCGCCCGCGATAGTCAGATCGCCGCCGTAATTGGATTGCACCAGCACCCCAACCGTGTGCCCGCTCTCCAGACGCCGCGACGCTGTGCCGATGCCGCCTTTGAATCCGAAAGCGACCGTGCCCGTGCCTGCGCCCACGGCTCCCTCTTCCACCGGACCTTCCTTTGCGCCGCGAATGGCGGCGAAAACATCGTCGCGCCCCGCGTGCCGTCCGCGAATGTCGTTGAGAAAGCCGTCGTTGGTCTCGCCCACCAACGGATTGATGGATCGCACGTCTTCATTGCCGGGCAAAGCGAGCATGTAATCGATGACGGCATCGGCCACGCGGGGAACATTCAGGGTGGAGGTCAGCAGAATCGGCGTCTCAATTTCCCCCAGTTCGTTGACTTGCGTCGATCCCGCCAGCTTGCCGAAGGCATTGCCGATAAATACCGCGCCCGTCACTTTTTCGCGGAACAGGTTGCGCGGGTGCGGGAGAATCGCCGTGACCCCGGTCCGGAGGTCGGCGCCGCGGATCAGGGTGGCGTGTCCCACGCGCACGCCGGCGACGTCGGTGATGGCGTTGAGCGGTCCGGGCGCGAGCCTGCCGGTTCGCAGACCCAGATCGGTGGTGCGGGGCCGCGACTGTCCAAATAGCGCAACACCGGCCAAAAGCACCGTTAATAATAGCGTTCGCATGATTCTGTAAGCGTAATACAGTCGAAATGCCTGCGTGGTTTAATGAACAAATGAGATCGCACCGATCTTAAAAACACATGCTGACTTTCGATCTTATTGTCATCGGGTCGGGGCCGGCCGGACAGCGCGCCGCCATTCAGGGAGCCAAATCCGGAAAGAAAGTCGCGCTCATCGAAGCACGCGAATGTCTGGGCGGGGTGTGCGTGAATTCCGGCACCATTCCCAGCAAGACCATGCGCGAAGCCGTGCTGCATCTCTCCGGCTTTCACTACCAGAACATTTACGGAATGAATTACCGCGTCAAAGAGCGGATCTCGATGTCCGATCTTTCGTTCCGCGTCCAGCATGTGATCAAGACCGAAGTCGACGTCACCCAGGCCCAGCTCACGCGCAATGGCGTGGAAGTCATCTTTGGGATGGCCAGTTTCGTCGATCCCACCCACGTTCGCGTGAGAAGCACCACCGGGACGATCGATCTGGAAGGCACCATATTCATCATTGGCACCGGGACCAAGCCGGCCGTGTCCTCGAAGGTGCCGATCAATGGCCGGACCATTCTCAACAGCGATCAGGTCATGATGATGGCCGATATTCCCAAAACGCTGATCGTGGTAGGCGGCGGCGTGATCGGCGTGGAATATACCTGCATGTTCGCGACCCTGGGCGTGCGCGTGATTCTGGTGGAAAAGCGTCCCCGGCTGCTGGAATTCGCCGATGCCGAGATCGTGGAAGCGCTTTCGTATCACCTGCGCGACAGCCGCTGCACCATGCGCCTCAATGAAGAAGTGGAAAGCGTGGAAGAATCGCCTTCGGGCGGCGTGGTCGCCAATCTGCAGAGCAAGAAAAAAATCTCCGGCGATGCTTTGCTCTACGCCGTCGGCCGCTCCGGGAATGTGGACGAGCTGAATCTGGAAGCCGCCGGCATCACCGCCGATTCACGCGGCCGCATCGCCGTCGACGCCAATTTTCGCACCAGCCAGCCGCACATTTTCGCCGCCGGCGATGTCATCGGGTTTCCCAGTCTGGCGTCGGTTTCGATGGAGCAGGGCCGTATCGCCGCCGCGCAGGCTTTCGGCATCGACGCGCATTCCAATCCGGCCACGTATCCTTACGGGATTTACACCATTCCTGAGATCTCTTTCATCGGAAAAACTGAAGAGCAGCTTACCGACGAGGATATTCCGTACGAAGTCGGGGTGGCCTATTATCGCGAGATTGCGCGCGGCCAGATCCGCGGCGACACTACCGGCCGGCTAAAGCTGATTTTTCACCGCGAGACCAAGGAAATTCTGGGAATTCACATCATCGGCGAAGGCGCCTCCGAGTTGTTGCACATCGGGCAGGCGGTGCTGATACTGAAAGGGACGATTCAGTACTTCGTCGACACGGTTTTCAACTATCCGACTCTGGCGGAGTGCTACAAAGCGGCGGCGTTCAACGGACTGAATAAGCTGGCGCGCTTCTCGAGCTAAAGGAGGTCAGCCATGCAGGGCATCGTCGGTGTGCTGGCGGCGGATCATGTGGCTGCGGCCCTGGTCGTCGAGAATCGTGTATCCGGGCTCATTCGCCTGTATCCGGAGCCAGGCGCTGAAGGCGAGGCCATGGCCAGCCTGCACGCCGAGGACATCATCGACCTCATCGCCCGCGAAGTCGCCCAGCTCACCAAAGGCCAGCCGGTGGATACGATCGGCGTCGGCTTTCCCGGCATCATTCGCGATGGCGTGGTGGAGGAATCGCCCAACCTGCAACAAACCAAAGGGTGCCGCTTGCAAGAACGCCTGGCAGCGGCGCTCAACGCCCGCGTGCTGGTTCTCAACGACGCCGACGCCACCGCCGCCGGAATCGCCGCAACTCAGGACCGGCTGGAGACGCTGGTGCGGGTGTGGACCCTGGGCGTGGGCATCGGCTATGGCCGCTATCCGCGCTCGCAGGGAGTTTGGGAAGGCGGGCACATGGTGGTGAGCCTCGACCCGAAAGAACGCTACTGCGGATGCGGCGGCATCGGACATCTGGAAGGCGTCATGGGCCAGGCAGCCATGCGCCGCCGTTTTCTGGATTTGGAGCCGGACGAGGTGTTCACCGCCGCCCAGGCCGGCGACCCTCGCTGCGCGGCTTTCGTCAAACTATGGCACCGGTCGCTCGCCGCTGCCACCGCCAACAGTATTCACCTGGACGGGCCGGGAAAATTCTTCATCTCAGGCCTGAGCGCCCGTTTTGTGGATGTGCCGCTGCTCAGCCAGTACTTGCAGGAAATGGTGAAGATGAGCTCGCTGCAGGGAAGCTTGTTCGAGGTAATAACCACCAGCGACGAAACCGCGATCGTGGGCGCAGCCATCAACGCGGGGCGCGCCAGAACCGCAGCCTAAGAAATTTTCTCGCAGATACGCAGAGTCCACAGAGAACGACCTAACTCTTAAATAATCCTTAGGTTTTCTCTGCGTTCTCTGCGCCTCAGCGAGAAATGTTTTTTCTTCGCCTCTGTACATTAAGATTTGTTAAGATAGCCTTTGTCCGTCACTTTTTCGTTCTGTATCTATATCAATTGGAGATGGTTATGTATCGAATCCTGTCGTGTGTCGCAATTGCGCTCTGCGCAAATGCAATGCATGCGAAGGAGAAATTAACGCTGGATCAGGCTTTGGACATGGCCGAGCGCTCTCATCCTCAACTGCAGGCGAGCAACGCGCAGGTGGACGTGGCTCGGGCGGGTATCACCACTGCTCGCGCCTATCCGAATCCGGAGGCGGGGTTCATGGCCGGACGCCAGATTGCCCGACTTCCAAGCGCGGTGGCCGGTCTCGATATCTTCTACACCTTTTCCCAGCCTTTGGAACTCGGGCAGCTCCGGCCTAGCCGGGTCAAGGTTGCCGAATTGGGGTTGGAAAGCAGCCGGCACTTTCTGGCCGGAACCAGGCTGGCCGTGCTGGGCGCGGTGCGCCGCGCGTTCCATGAAGTGCTTCGGCGCAAGAGTGAAATTGCCCTGGCGCGCGAAAATCTCCGGCCGGTGGAGGACCTGCTCCCCTGGCGCCGGACGTGGAACTCGAGGAAACGCCACCGCCTGCCGGCCAGCTGCCATCGCTCGATCAATTGCGGCTGGAGGCGCTGCAGCGGCATCCATTCCTTGCCTTAGCGCGCTCGGAAGTGCGTCGCGCCGAGGCGCGGGTGAACTATGAGACTGCCTTGCGCCGGCCGCAGCCTGCGCTGAGGACCGAAGCCGAGACGCTGCCGGATAATCCCAGCTTCCGGATTGGCATCGCCCTGCCGGTGCCTTTGTGGAATCGCCGCGAAGGTCCTATCGCCGAAGCCGTCGCGGCCGTGCGCCAGGCGAATCAACTAGCCCAGGCGCAGCAGATCCAGATTTTGGCGGCGCTCGAGGGAGCACATGGCCGCTACCAGGTGGCCGGTCAGCAGATCGCCTCTTTCGAGCAAGGCGTTCTGCGCGACGCCGAGTTGGCCCTGCAAGCCGCCGAGACGGCGTATCAATTGGGTGAGCGGGGAATCATGGAGGTGCTGGACGCGCAGCGGCTGCTGCGCACCGTGCGCCAGGACTATTTGAATGCGCAGTACGAGCAAAGGTCGGCGCTGCTGGAAATCGATCAATTGCGCGCCGAGGACCTGAGGAGGCCGATTCCGTGAGGGAGATTCAAAGCATCAGAACACGTCCTGAAGTAGCGGGAACAGGCGCGGTGGCCGTGCTGCTGGCAGCGGTGCTGCTGGCCGGATGCAACAAGGCGGCCTCGGCGGACAAGGAGGCTGCGAAGGAGCGGCCTGCGTCCAATCCGATGGAGATCCGCGCGACGCCCGCGTTGATGGAGCGCGTGAAGGTGGGTGAGGCCGGCTGGGCGGAAGTGGGCGGAACTCTTGAAGTAGCGGCGCGCGTGGAAGTGGACGAGAGTCGGGTCGCGCGGGTCGGCGCCCCGGTGATGGGGCGCATCACCGAACTCGACGTTCATGAAGGCCAGCAAGTGGTGCGCGGACAGGTGCTTGCCGTCCTCAACAGCACCGGCCTTTCCGACGCTCAACTCGGTCTATTGAAGGCGATGGCTCAGCAGCAGCTGGCCCAGCGCGCGGTCGAGCGCGCCGAACAGCTCTTGCAGGCCGGCGTGATCGGCTCGGCGGAATTGCGCCGAAGGGAGGCTGAGCTGGCACAAACTGCAGCCGATGTGGCCGCCTCACGCGATCAGCTGCGCATCCTCGGCATGCCGCCGGACGCGCTGGAGAATCTGGAGAAGACGCGCACCATCAATTCGCTGCTGCGCGTGACGTCGCACATGGATGGCACGGTGATGGCGCGCAAAGTCGCACCCGGCCAGGTGATCCAGGCGGCCGATACGCTGGCCGAGATCGCCGATCTCACCCAATTGTGGCTGGTGGCTGACGTCCCCGAACAGCATGCCGGGACGCTTTCGGCAGGGCAAACGGTGCAGGCGGAAATCGCGGCGCTGGCCGGTGTCCCAATCAAGGGCAAGCTGGCGTTTGTGAGCGCCACCGTCAACCCGGAGACGCGTACCGTTCGCGTGCGCATGGATCTCCCGAATCCGCAGCGGCGTTACAAACCGGCGATGCTTGCCACCATGTCGATCGCCGATCGCGCGCAACGAAAGCGGGTCATACCGGCTGCCGCGGTAGTTCGCGATGGCGACAAAGAGCACGTCTACGTGCAGTCCAGCCCGGAGGTATTCACGCTGCGCCCGGTCACGCTGGGCGATGAATTCGACGGACGGCGGGTTTTGGTGGACGGCCTGCGCGCGGGCGAAAAAATCGTGGTGGATGGCGCTTTCCATCTGAATAACGAGCGCATCCGGCTCTCCGTGCAAGGAGCTTAACGCGGTGCTGCGTTCTTTGATCCACGGCGTCCTCCGGCAGCGCCTTGTCATCGTCGTGTTAGCCGCGATTGGCCTCGGATTCGGCATTAACGAGGCCCGGCGGCTCTCGGTCGACGCGTTTCCCGATGTCACCAACGTCCAGGTGCAGGTGGCTACTGAAGTTCCCGGCCGGTCGCCCGACGAGGTGGAGCGCATCGTCACGATTCCGGTTGAAATCGGCATGACCGGGCTTCCGGGGCTGACCGAGCTGCGCTCGCAAAATGAACCCGGACTATCGATCGTGACTCTGGTTTTCACCGACAACACGCCGCTCTATTTTGCGCGCCAGCTGGTTTCCGAGCGGCTGGGAGAAGTTCGCAGCCGCATGCCCGAAGGCATTACGCCCGTTTTGGGCCCGGTGTCGACGGCACTGAGCGAAGTCTATCAGTACACACTGGAAAAACCCGGTGACGGCGAGCGCGCCTTGACCAAAGAGGAACTGGTTCAGCGTCGCATCGTTCAGGACTGGGTGGCGCGCCCGCTGCTGCGCAACATACCTGGCATCGCTGAAATCAATTCCACCGGCGGTTACGTGAAGCAGTATCACGTGCTGGTAGATCCCTATAAGATGCGCTACTACGGCATCAACATTCACGATGTCCGCCAGGCGCTGATACGCAATAACGCCAATTCGAGCGGTGGAATCCTGCCGCAGGGGCCGGAGGTTTACCTGGTGCGCGGCCTCGGCCTGGTGCGGGACCTGGACGATATCCGCTCCATGGTTTTGAAGGAGGTCCGCACCACCCCGGTTTACATTCGCGACGTCGCCGAGGTGAAGTTTGGCGAGGAAGTGCGCTACGGCGCCATGATCAAGGGCGGCTACACCGAGGCGGTCGGCGGCATCGTCATGATGATCGCCAACGGCAACGCCCGGCAAGTGGTGGCCAGCATCCGGGCGCGCGCCGAGGAGATCAATTCCAAGAACATGCTACCGGACGGACTGCGCGTGGTGCCTTACTACGACCGCTCCGAGCTGGTGGACGCGGCCGTGGCGACCGTGGCCCGAGTGCTGATGGAAGGCATTGCGCTGGTAGTGATCGTCTTGTTCCTTTTCCTGGGAGATTTCCGCTCCAGCATTGTAGTGATTGCCACGCTGGTGCTGACGCCGCTGCTGACCTTCACGGTAATGAATCAGCTGGGAATGTCCGCTAACCTGATGTCGCTCGGCGGCCTGGCAATTGCCATCGGGCTGATGGTGGATGGTTCGGTGGTGGTGGTGGAAAACACCTTCGCCAAGCTGGGACATCACAAAAGCGAGAGCCGGATCAATACCGTCCGCAATGCGGTACTGGAAGTGGGGACTCCGGTGATTGTCGGAATCGGCATCATCATCCTGGTATTTCTCCCGCTTATGACGCTGCAAGGCATGGAGGGGAAGATGTTTTCGCCCCTGGCCTTCACCATTGCGATTGCGCTGGGAATTTCCCTGGTCTTATCGCTGACTCTTTCTCCGGTCCTTTCCTCCTATCTGCTGAAAGGCGGCGCGGAGCACGACACGTTTCTCGTCCGCTGGCTCAAGCAGCCCTACCTGGCGATTCTCACCTGGACCTTGCGGCATCCGCTGGTCAACATCGGTGGGGCGCTGGCCCTGTTCGCCGGGGCCCTGATGTTGTTCCCTTACCTGGGAACCTCTTTCATTCCCGAGCTCAAGGAGGGCACCATTTCACCCAACATGGACCGCGTTCCGAACATCGCGCTCGACGAGTCCATCAAGATGGAAATGGAAGCCATCCGCAAGATCCGGCAGCTCAAAGGCGTCAAGCACGTGGTGTCGCGGCTGGGACGCGGCGAATCGCCCGTAGATCCGGCCGGCTACAACGAAAGCGACATGATGATCCAGCTGCTGCCGCTGGAAGAGCGAAAAGGCCTCACCCAGGAAGCGATCACCGAAGAGGTCAGAAAAATTGTGTCTTCCTTCCCCGGGATTAATCCGGTCATGGCTCAGCCGATTTCGGACCGGGTGGATGAGATGGTGACCGGCGTACGCGCCGACGTGGCCGTAAAAATCTTTGGCGACGACATCGACACCTTGATCGCCAAGGCTAACCAGGTTGTGCGGGTCGCGCGCTCGATCCGCGGCACCAGCGATATCAAAGTGGACCGCATGCTGGGCCAGCAGAACCTCAACGCCACCATCGACCGGCAGGCCATCGCCCGCCACGGATTGAATTCATCCGATGTGCACGACGTTATCGAAGCCGCCGTTGCCGGCCGCGCCGCTACCGAGATTTATGAAGGTGAACGCCGGTTTACCGCCGTGGTTCGCTATCCGGAACGCTTCCGCAATAGCGTGGGGGACATCCGCAACATCCTGCTAACCGCTCCCGGCGGCGAGCAGGTGCCGCTCGGCACCTTAGCCAGCATCCGGCTTTCCGAAGGCGCTTCCCAGATCAAGCGCGAAATGGCGCGCCGCCGAATCAATGTGGGCGTGAACGTGATAGACCGCGATCTGGGCGGTTTCGTCGCCGAGCTGCAACAGAAAATCGAACGCCAGGTGCCGCTGCCTCCGGGTTACTATTTCGAGTGGGGCGGCCAGTTTGAAAACATGCAGCGCGCCATGAAACACCTGACGATTATCGTTCCCATTACCATTGGCGCGATTTTCTTTCTGCTTTTCCTGTTGTTTCGTTCCCTGCGCCTGGCCTCGCTGATCATCCTGGTGTTGCCGTTCGCCTCCATCGGCGGCGTGGTGGGATTGTACCTGACCGGCGAGTATCTGTCGGTTCCAGCCTCGGTGGGATTCATCGCACTGTGGGGGATCGCGGTGCTGAATGGCGTGGTGCTGGTTTCCTATATTCGAACCGTGCGCGAAGGCCACCACACGGTGGAGGAAGCCATTATTGAAGGCGCCAAGATGCGGTTTCGTCCGGTGATGATGACTGCGACCATTGCGGCTTTGGGCCTCGCGCCGTTTCTCGCGGCAACCGGCCCCGGCTCGGAAGTGCAGCGCCCGCTGGCAATCGTGGTGATCAGCGGGCTGATTACTTCGACGCTGCTGACGCTCATCCTGGTGCCAATGCTCTACCGCTACTTCGATAGCGAACCCGAGCAGTACGCGCACGAGCGGGAAGGCTAAGGCAAGACATTTTCTCGCAGAGACGCTGCGTCTCCCAATGAACTCTCGACCGGAGGTCAGCTTGGGACGGTGATTGGAACAAGTTGGTATCCGAGTTTGCGGGCGGTGGCGGCCAGTTTTTTGCGATGCCGGATACTCCATTCGGCATCGCGTTGGGTAAGCATGG
>JACPNO010000030.1 GCA_016185465.1 Candidatus Solibacter usitatus | reverse complement strand
TTGGGAAAAAATGCTGCATACTCGATTCAAGCGGAAGTCTCCGATCCTTAAGATTGGTTCTTGTCAGGGAACCCAATCCCAAGTATCCGACTTCCGCCCCCAATCTAATTTGGACAAGTGTGGTTTGAAACCCGCCCCTACGGTCGCTCCTCATCGTACTTGGATAGGCAGAGGTGACGGGGTCGCTTGTAGGGGTGGGTTTCAAACCCACCCTCTTAGTTCCCGAACCGGATCGAGTTCACAATTTCGTCCCACGCCGAATTCGGTCCAATCCACATCAAATAGAACAATCCTTCCGGGCGCTCCACGGTCAGCAGCTCTCCATTGAAAAGTTGCGTCACCAGCGCCGGGTTGCCATCCGCTTGCACGCGCCGCGGACTGCCGCGCGGCTGCACACGCAATCGACTCACCAGGTCGTCGGTCGCGGCGCGCAAATCCGTTCGGCCGTGCTTGGGCGAAAAATAGCGCGCGATAATCCCGTAGCCGTCCTGCGGGTTTCCGATGATCACGGAATCCGCTCTTGGTTCGCCTACGGTCTGCCAATTATCCGGATAAGAAAACGAAAACTTGCGGCCCTTGAGCTGGCGGTAACTGCCGGAAGGCTCGCGAAGGCCGGCGGCCTTGGCAGCGGGAGTTTTTCCCAGCTCACGCTGGGCGCGCTCGAAATCTCCGGTTACAAATCCGTAGCTGCGTCTGGGCAGGGTGCGGATTTCCGCATCCACTGCCCTGACCCGGTTTCCTGGGTTCGGATGATCCGACAAAAGTTGCGGCAGCTGCGGGCCGCCATGCGCTTCGAGCTTCTCGAAAAAATGCGCCATCTCAATCGGGTTGTAGCCGGCTTGCGCCATCAGGTGCGTGCCCAGTGCGTCGGCCTCGATTTCCGATTCGCGGGAAAACTTCAGCAACACCGAATTGGCTCCGACGCCGATGCCGATTTGCGCCAGTTGTCCGAACAGAGAGTTGCCCGCCAGCACGCTGGCCAGGATCACGGGAATCTGGATGAGATTGGCGTTGGTGGCCTGGTGGGTGCCGTGCCGCAGCGCGACGTGCGCCGTCTCATGGGCCAGCACGCCGGCCAGCTCGGCTTCGTTGTCGACGATAGACAGAAGTCCGGTGAACACGAAAGCCGGGCCGCCCGGCAGCGCGAAGGCGTTGATGCTTTTCTCGTTGACCAGCGTGAAGGTGTACGGATAGCCGCCGGCTTCGGACTGCGCGGAAATGCGCTTGCCCACCCGCGCGATATATTCCTGCAGGAACGGGTTCTGGACCGCGGGCAATCGCTGGCGGATTTCGGCAGCAGCCTCTTTGCCCACTTGCACGTCGTCATCGCGGGAGAAAAGATTGTAGCCGGGCTTCAGCGGATCGCCGGGACGGCGGGCGGCGCTCAAGGTCATGCTCACCGCCAACACCACAGGCAGACACTTTCCCGGCCAGCGCATGATTACCTCCCATTTTACGCTGCGTTATATAATTATTGGATGTTAAAGCCCACAGAGAAAATCTGGCATAACGGCCGCTTCATCAATTGGGACGACGCCAAAGTCCACGTACTTTCCCACGTCATCCATTACGGCAGCTCCATTTTTGAAGGGATTCGCTGCTACGAAACCGCCACCGGGCCGGCGATTTTCCGCTTGCATGAGCATCTGCGCCGCCTGTTCGATTCGGCGCACATTTATCGCATGGATTTCCCGTTCACTCACGAGCAAGTGGCGGAGGCGATGCTGGAGCTGGTACGCGTCAACAAGATGCGCGCGTGCTATTTGCGTCCGGTTGTATTCCGGTCGTATGGCGACGTGGGCGTCAATCCGCTGAAGAATCCGATTGACGCATACATTGCGTGCTGGGAGTGGGGCAAGTACCTGGGCGATGAAGCGCTGGCATCGGGCGTGGATGTGTGCGTGTCGAGCTGGACGCGCATCGCGCCCAATACCCTGCCCGCTCTGGCGAAG
This sequence comes from Candidatus Solibacter usitatus, assembly GCA_016185465.1. GTDB lineage: Bacteria > Acidobacteriota > Terriglobia > Bryobacterales > Bryobacteraceae > JACPNO01. Next base: position 1,875 of record JACPNO010000030.1, on the reverse strand, counting down.
GCCGGCGCCAACTACATGAACTCGCAGCTCATGAAAATGCAGGCCATCACCGACGGCTATTCCGAAGCGATTGCGCTCGATTCCAACGGTTACGTCAGCGAAGGCTCCGGAGAAAATGTGTTTCTGGTGCGCGACGGCAAGATCCTGACGCCGCCTCTGGGAGCTTCCGTGCTGCCGGGCATCACGCGCAACACCATCGTCCAACTGGCGCAGGACCTGAGCACTCCCGTGGTCGAGACCATCATCCCGCGCGAAATGCTGTATATCGCCGACGAAGTATTTTTCTCTGGAACCGCGGCCGAGGTGACGCCGGTGCGCTCGGTCGATCGCATCAAAGTAGGCAAAGGCGAGCGCGGCCCGGTCACCGAAAAGATACAGCGGGAATTTTTCGCGCTGGTAAACGGAACCAAGCCGGACCGCCACGGTTGGCTGTCGCCGGTAGGCCAGAAACAACCTTCATTGGCGTAATAACCGACGTGATGACAACTGCGGCGCGCTGCTCCGAGCCGGCCACCTCCCCCGAGATTTACCGTTCGGAGAGCCGCGCCGCAGTTAGCTGATTTCCCTTTTGTATCCTTACGCGAGCCATTGATGCCAGCGCTAAATCAAACCGCAACACGGTTTTCAACAGAATTTATCGCTAGAGCACACATTAACTTCCGGGGAACTTGTGTGGCAAACCTGTGAATAAAGCGCGATCGTCATGATTTGTTCAGGCGCGGATGCGGCCACCGGCTCACCGGTTGAAATTACCTGCGAGCGAAATATCGAATCGTTGCGCGCGGGCGCGGGTGCGCCGCAACAATACATCGCGCCTGGGTGGGTGGATATTCAGGTGAACGGCTTCGCGGGCGTGGATTATAATTCGCCCGCTGCGCCGCACGAAGAAATCGCCCGATCCATCCAGGTGCTCCATTCGACTGGCGTGACGCGCTTTTATCCCACCGTGATTACCGGCTCGCCCGACGGCATGCTGGCCTCAATCGCTAACTTGTCCAAAGCTAAAGACGCGCTGGCCGAGGGCGAAGCGATCGATGGCTTTCATGTGGAGGGCCCGCACATTTCTCCCGACGATGGACCGCGCGGCGCTCACCCGCGCCAGTGGGTGCGCCCGCCCGATCTGGACGAATTCCAGCGCTGGCAGGATGCCGCGCTCGGCCGGATCCGGCTGGTAACGCTGGCGCCCGAATGGCCGGAAGCGACGCGCTATATTGCCGCGCTGGCTGAGAAAGGCGTGGTCGTGAGCATCGGCCACACCAACGCCACGGCGCAGCAAATTGCCGACGCAGTGAGCGCCGGCGCAACCATGTCCACGCATTTGGGAAATGGCGCGCACGGGGTGATGCGCCGCCATCCGAACTATATTTGGGAGCAGATGGCCGAAGACCGGCTGATGGCCAGCTTCATCGTTGACGGCATTCACTTGCCCACGTCGTTTCTGAAAGTCGCGTTGCGCGCGAAGACGGTGCCGCGGTCGGTGCTGGTGACCGATGCCAGTTCGCCGGCGGCGTGCGCGCCTGGGCGCTACCAGCTGGGCGAGCAACAGGTGGATTTGACCGCGGACAATCGCGTGGTGTTGGCGGGGCAGGATCGCCTGGCGGGATCGGCGCTGCGAATGGATCGCGGCATTGAGAAGCTGATGCAGCTAGGCGGATTGAGTCTGGCAGATGCAGTGCAAATGGCCACGACCAACGCCGCCCGCGCCGGCAAAGTGCCGGGGCGCGCGCTGGGCCTCGCGCCAGGCGAGCGCGCCGATTTTGTGCTCTTCGATTTCGATCCGGAACAAAAAACAATACAAATGCGCGCGACGTTTGTGAGCGGGCGCAAAGTTTGGAGTTAAGTGGGGCAGGTCCCCGATGTCAAGAGCCAAGACAT